>JAOPYW010000305.1 GCA_025964405.1 Thermoleophilia bacterium
GGGATTGCTACTGTATCGCGAGCGCCGGATGCAGCGGCGGCCGATACGCCCCTAGTCGAGGGCCATTCACGCGGCCGTCCCACGGGTCGATCGAGCGTCGCTCGGTACGGAACTCGCCCCTCCGCGCAGATGCGTCGGGACCGGACAGACTGCCGCGGGCACCGGACGCAGTCGCGCCCCGACCCGAGCGGGGCAGCCTCGAGCCGGTGTCAGGCGTCGCTGCGTGCGCCGAACGGGGCGCGTGCGCTGGCGAACGGGGCCGGGCGGCTGCCGGCGATCGTCGAGCGATGCTGCAGCTCGGGACGCAGGTCGAGCGAGGCGAACGGTGTGGTGGTCCGCACGGCGGCAGCCTCCGACGCAGGGGAGACGCGCGGCGCGGCCGGAGCCGACGACGACGGCGCGTGCTCGGCCACGACCGCAGGCGCGGCGAAGGGATCCGCGAGCGGCGCGGCGTTCCAGCCGAGCGGCGGCAGCTCCTGCGAGGCGGCCGCGACCGCCGAACGAACCGTCACGGGCATCGACGCATGCACCGGGGCCGGTGTCGGCACCGACGCTTCGTCGACGTGCGGGACGCGCACGAACTCCGGCTCGGTGGCGACGCCGCAGATCGTGGCGTCGTGATCGACCGTCAGGGGTGCGGCAACGTTGGCCAGCACGGCGGCCGTCGTCGTCACGTCGGCAGCCGGCGCCATCGCCACGCGGGCACGGCGGCGCTTCTCCTTCGACCACCATTCGGCGCCGTAGTAGGAACCCACCACGAAGAGGCCGGCGAGCACCTGGATGCCGACGGTCTCGTAGGTCGGTACGACCTCGAACCAACGCGCCCACCAGTCGGGCGTCGTGAACGGCAGCGGGTGGTTGCCGATCACGCCGAGCGTCTGCAGCGTGCGTGCCGAGCCACCGATCATCACCACGAGCACCACGCCGAGGAGCACGCCGGTGAGCACGAGCATCTTCTTGTAGGGCAGCTTGTGGTGGAGGAAGAACGTCAGGAACCCGACGATGGCGGTGCCGATCAACCCGAGCAGGGTACCCATGAACACGGCCCCGCCGCCGGCGACGAGGTTGAGGTTCTGCAGGAACAGCACGACCTCGAACCCCTCGCGGTACACGGCCGTGAAGCCGAGCGCGACGAAGCCCCAGTACTTGACCTTCTCGCCGCCCTCGCTCGAGGTGACGAGGTCACGCTTCCTGGAGTTGAGGTCCTTGATGTGGTCGGTCCAGTAGACCTTGTGGAAGAACCAGTTCATGACCAGCAGCAGCACCACCACGGCCACGAGCCCCGTGAGCGCGAGCAGCACGTCGTTGCTGAGGGGGAGCGACTGCACGACCGACGTCATCACGAACCACGTCAGCACGGTCGCGAGGAACGCGGAGGCCACGCCGAGCACGACCGGGCGGCGATAGCCCTGGCGGGTGCCGAGGAAGCTCGCGGTGATCGCCGCGAAGATGAGCACGGCCTCGAGCCCCTCGCGGAACACGATCACCGACGCGTTGACGATGCTCGTGACCTTCGATTGCGCACCCGGGTCGACGGCGGTCGGGTCGGCTTCACCGGAGGCCGCCACCATCGAGATCGCGACGATGAACACGACGGCGAAGCCGAGCGCCCAGGCGATGAGCCGATTGGTGGAG
Organism: Thermoleophilia bacterium; assembly: GCA_025964405.1. GTDB lineage: Bacteria > Actinomycetota > Thermoleophilia > Gaiellales > SKUG01 > JAGQUL01. Next base: position 1,636 of record JAOPYW010000305.1, read on the forward strand.
ATGCGTGTCTTGCCCTGCGCGTCGGTCTGCATGGCCCGACGCTATCACACTGTCAGGTGCGCCTTACAAGCCTTGCCGGCGTGCGTTGGCCCCTCGCGGCCCGGCGTCGCCCCGGTCAGCCTGCGGTGCGCGCGATGGGCACGACGGCCGCGACGGATCCGAGCCCCGGGAGCGCGCTGCTCTCGGCCGCGAGCCGCTTGGAGGGCTGCACGAGCACGCGGCGTGCGTCGCGCGGATCCGGCACGCGTACGATCCAATCGGCCAGCTCCACCTGCTCGAGCAGGCGACTCATCGATGCGGTGCTGATGCCGACCCGTCGGCTCAGGTCGGCGGCGCTGGTCGCGCCCGCGTCGAGCACGTGTACGAGCACCTCGGCCTGGTGCGCCGTGATGCCCCGCTCGACGCGCCACAGCGCCAGGCCACCCAGCAGCCCCGCGAGCGCTCCGAGCCGATCGAACCGCCCGGTGTTGTCGTCGTCGGCCATCAGGTTTCTCCCGCAGCACTGGCGGCTGCCGCTCCGTGCTTGGCGACGAGGGTCCAGTCCTCGCCATGTTCGATGCCGTGCTCGACGTCTGCCAGCACGTGACCGTTGGCTACGATGAATTGCACGGCGGACGCGCGAGCTCGCTCGAGCACCGCGCGGGGCACCACCAGCATCTCCGAACAGTTGTCGAGCGCGCATTCGCAGATGATCGTGAACAGGCCCGAGGTGCCGCCATCGAGCGATTCGATCGCCTCGACCACCCGCTCGTTGATCGCACGCAGGTTCGCTTCTCGCTTACCGGCCTGATGTGCTCGCGATGCAGACATTCGGTGCGGGATCCTCCGTCGCTCGCCCAACGGAGGCGATGCCAGTCACGGGCAATCCTACCGCCGATCTGCGGTATCGCGCACGTTCAGCTCCGTAAGACTGCACCGAACCGCTCCGCGAGCGCGGTCACGATCGTCGCACGCACGTCGGCCGTCTCCTGGTCGGTGAGCGTCCGACCGTGCGCGCGGAAGGTCAGCCGCAGCGCCAGCGAATGGTGTCCGGCCTCGACCGGGGCGCCGACGTATCGATCGAAGACGGTGACGTGTTCGAGCAGCTCGCCCCCGGCCGCGCGGGCCGCTGCGAGCACGGCCCCCCCGCTGACGTCGTCGCCGAGCACGACGGCGATGTCCTCGAGTACGGGCGGGAATTCGCTGTAGGCCGTGAACGTCGCGACGCCGGTGCGCGCCGATTCGATCGCGGCCAGGTCGAGGTGCACCACGTACACCGGCTGCTCCACCGACTGCGCGCGCGTGAAGCGGGGGTGCAGCGCGCCCACCCAGCCGACGAGGGGGCCGGGCGCACCGGCCGGCAGGCCGGACGTGGCGGGGGCGTCGAGCGGCGCGTGCAGCTGCGCGACCTGACCCGGGTGCAGCCACTGCGGCGGGTTCGGCAGCGCACGCACGTCGGCCTCGATGCCGGCCGCGGCGAGCAGCGCGGTCGCCACGCCGACGGCGGCCGGGGCGTCGACGGGCACGCCGGGAGCATCCCACCGTCCGTACCCGAGCTCCCCGGTGAGCAGCACGGCGAGCACGTCGCGCTCGTGCGCGAAGCGCGGCAGGCCGTCGGCCCCGAGCGTGCCGTCGGGTGCAGCGTGAAAGGTGCGGCCGACCTCGAAGATCGCCACGTCGGTCGTGCCCGCGGCGACGTTTCGGCGGGCCACCTCGAGGTGGCTGGGCGCGAGCGAGGTACGCAGTTCGGCGTGGTCGACGGTCATCGGGTTGGCGAGGCGCACCACGTCCTCCTCGTCGACCCCGAGGGAGGTGGCGCTGTCAGGTGCGACGAGCCCGTAGGTGACGACCTCGTGCAGGCCGAGCCCGACGGCGACGTCCTCGAGCAGGCGGCGCAGTCGCTGCGGCCCGGTCAGCAGGGCGCCACCGCTCGTCACTGCGGGCAGTACGCTCGGCACCTCCGCGAGGCGGAACCGACCGAGCTCCTCGACCAGGTCGATCGGGCGGGTGGTGTCGAACATGCGCCAGTGCGGCACGGTGACGCGCCAGTGGTCGTCGAACGCCTCCGTCGCGTAGCCGAGCGCGTGCAGCGTCGCCTCCGCATCGGTCGGGTCGATGTCGATGCCGAGCATGCGCGGGGCGAGGGCCGCCGGCAGCTCGACCACGGGCAGGGGCGGCAGCGCGCCACCGGCCTGCACGTCGATGACGCCCGCCACGAGCTGCGCACCGCAGAGGTCGGTGAGGAGCCGTGCGGCGAGCCGCAGCGCCAGTTCAGGCGCGTACGGGTCGAGCCCCTTCTCGAAACGCGAACTCGACTCCGAGCGCAGGCCCATGCGGCGCGAGGTGCGCTGCACCGAGAGGCCGTCGAAGCTGGCGGCCTCGAGCACGAGCGTCGTCGTCTCGGCGGTCACCTCGACGTGCGCGGCACCCATGATGCCGGCGATCACCGCAGGCCGCAGGGCGTCGGCGATCACGAGCGTGTCGGTCGTCAGCTTCCGCTCGACGTCGTCGAGCGTCGTGATCGGCTCGTCCTCGGTGGCGCGGCGCACGATGATCTGCCGACCGGCGACCTGGTCGGAGTCGAAGGCGTGGAGCGGCTGGCCCGTCAGCAGCATCACGTAGTTGGTGACGTCGACGACGTTGTTGATGGAGCGCATGCCCGCCTGCACGAGGCGCGCGCGGAGCCAGTGTGGGCTGGGCCCGACCGTGACGTCGGTGAACGCCGTGGCCATGTAGCGCGGGCACAGGTCGCCGGCCTGCACGTCGACCGACACGAAGTCGGAGACGTGACTCCGGCCCGTGGGGGCGAGCTCCGGCAGCGCGCCGGGCGCGAACTCGAGCCCTGCCGCGACGGCCAGCTCCCGCGCGACGCCGTACACGCCGAGGCAGTCGGGCCGGTTGCCCGTGATCTCCAGTTCGAGCAGCTGGTCACCGAGCGGCACGTGGCCGTGCAGCGGCGTGCCGGGCGTCCAGTCACCCGGCAGCAGCATGATGCCGTCGTGGTTGGTGGAGAGGCCGAGCTCACGCTCGCTCATCATCATCCCGCGGCTGTCGATGCCGCGCAGCTTCGCCTCGCGGATCTGCATGCCGTCGGGCATGGTGCCGCCCGGCAGCACGACCGCCACCGTGTCGCCCTGCGCGAAGTTCGACGCCCCGCACACGATCTGCTGGGGCGCGTCGCGACCGATGTCGACCTGCACGAGCCGCAGCTTGTCGGCGTCGGGGTGCGGTTCGAACTCGATGACGCGACCGACCACGAAGTGCGCGGCCTGCGCGCCACCGGCGTCGGCCACGCCGAACTGGGTGATGCCTTCGACGGCGGTGCCGCTGATCGTGAGCAGCTCCGCAGCATGCTCGATGTCAGGTGCGTCGCCGGAGATGTATTCGGTGAGCCAGGCGTAGGGAACGATCATGGTCTAGGGCCGCCCGGGGAATTGGCGCACGAAGCGCAGGTCGTTCTGGAAGAGGTGGCGCAGGTCGGGGAAGTCGTGGCGCAGCATCGCGACGCGATCGATGCCGATGCCGAAGGCGAAGCCCGACACGCGGTCGGCGTCGTAGCCCACCGCCTCGAAGACGTTCGGGTCGACCATGCCGGCACCCATGATCTCGATCCATCCCTCGCCCCGGCAGACGCGGCACTTGTCACTGGCGCCCTCGCCCTGGGCGTCGCCCTCCGGCGCGCGGCCCGACCCCATGCAGTTGAAGCACTGCACGTCGGCCTCGACGCTCGGTTCGGTGAACGGGAAGAAGTGGGTGCGCAGGCGGATCTCGAGCTTGCCGCCGAAGAGCGTGCCGAGGAACTGCTCCATCGTGCCCTTGAGGTGCGCGAGCGTGAGCCCCTCGTCGACGGCGAGCGCCTCCATCTGGTGGAACATGTCGCTGTGCGTGGCATCGATGTCGTCGCGGCGGTAGACCCGGCCCGGGTGCACCACGTAGAGCGGCGGCTTGGTCAGCTGCATCGTGCGCAGCTGCGCCGTGGAGGTCTGCGTGCGCAGGATGAGCGCGTCGTCGTTCGCCCCCGCGTTCGCGTCGTGGCCCTCGATGTAGAACGTGTCGGTGGGGTTGCGGGCCGGGTGGCCGACGGGCGTGTTGAGCGCCGAGAAGCCGTACCACTCGCTCTCGACCTCGGGCGCGTCGATCACCGCGTAGCCCATGCCGAGGAAGATGTCCTCGAGCAGGCGGCGCGTCTGCGTCAGCAGGTGCAGGGTGCCCTGCGGCACCGCGCGGGCGGGGAGCGTCATGTCGACCACGTCGCGCGCGACCTGCGCGTCGAGTTCGGCGTCGGCCAGCTCGGCGCCGCGCGCGGCGACGTACTCCTCGAGCTGGCGGCGGGCGACGTTGCCCTCCTTGCCGACGTGGCCGCGATCCTCCGGCGGCAGGTTGCGGATGTCGCCGAGCAGCAGCACGAGGGGCCCCGACTTGCCCAGGTGCCGCACCTTCGCCGCGTCGAGTTCCGCGACGGTGGTCGCAGCTTCCAGTTCAGCGCGCGCGTCGCGCGCCAGTTGCTCGATGTCCGCCATGGGGGCAGCCTACCGGTCGGAGCAGGGTGTGCGAGCATGCGGCGCATGGCTGGCGGCGATGCATACGACGACCTCGGGTCGCTCTACGACGTGTGGTGCAGCGAGGTCGTCGAGGACATCCCCTTCTGGGTCGGGCTCGTCGGTGCGCTCGCGCACGAGGCCC
>JAOPYW010000060.1 GCA_025964405.1 Thermoleophilia bacterium
CGGTTCGGGGGCGCTCGACGATCGATCGTGCTGCTGCTCTGACATGTGGTCCCTTGCGTCGTCTCCTGCGTGGCCCGGCCCGGGGCGCACGCTCCTCTCCCGTCTATCGGGAAACGGCCATGTTCCGTCCCACTCGGGGGAGCGATGCGCAGGGCTGGCGGCCCGTCGTCGTTGCAGCGCCCGGGGCGGGAGGCGCGGGTGCGGCCATCGAAGGGGCCATGCGCGGCCAGCGACGCGCCGCGAGGCCCACGGCGGGGGCGCGAGCCGTCACCATCAGGTCCGAAGGCGTTCGCCCGTTGCTCGACAAAGGATCATCCTCGTGACCAGCCCGTACAGCTCCAACCTGCTGCAGCACTCCGACGACGACACGGTCGTGACGGACGCGCGCACCTCCGAGTATCCGTACGCCCCGCACGTGGGTGGCGAGCGCACGGAGCGCATCGAGCACGCCGAGTACACCGAGCACACCGAGCTGCGCCAGCCGCGCCCGCAGGCCTACGCCGCGGCGCCGCAGCAGCAGGTCGTGCGCTACGCGCCGCAGCAGGCCCCGGTGCAGTACGCGCCGCAGCCCCAGCCGATCTACGTGCAGGCCGCTCCGGCCAAGCGCGCCGGTGGTGCGGTGACGGGCCTCGCCCTCGCGCTCGTGGTCATCCTCGTCGGCGCCGTGGCGCTCATCGGTGGCTACTTCGCGACCAAGTCGTCATCGCCGAGCGCGCTCGAGGCGAACACGACGGTGGGCGTTGCGAGCGACACCGCCTTCATCCAGGGCCGTGACCGCGGGACGGCGGCCGGGCGCGAGGCAGCAGCGCAGGTCGGCGAGACCCGCGCACGCCTGACGGCAGCGCTCGCGCGTGAGAACGCCTTCAACAAGGCCTACACGCAGGGCATGAACGCCGGCAACAAGCTCCCGCGCTCGACCGGCTACCGCGGGTACTCGGGCTACCGCGGCAACGGCATCCGCTACAGCGGGCCCACCGAGGTGCAGTCGGCGATCGGCTACGCCCAGAACCTCGCGAACGTGACCGGCGCGCCGGTCGACGTCGAGATCTACTAGTCGGGCTTCGCGCCACGAGCTTCACGCGCACGGGCGTTCCTTCGGGGCGCCCGTTCTCGTGCGACGGGGCTGCAGGGGCGGCGCCTTCGCACTGAATCCCGCCAGATGACCGTACGGCGGTCGCTGGGCGGGATTCAGCGCACCTGGTGCAGTGCGGGGCGAGCGCGGGGGCGAGTGCGGGGCGAGTGCGGATGTTTCCCGTCGGATTGCTACGCATTTCGTGGCAGGTTTCCGACCGTGCGTGGCGAACTCAACGAGGATAGGCGGACCGCTTTCCTGCGACGTTCGCCCGCATCGTGGCATGATGCACGCTGATCACGCCACCACAGCAACCTCCTGGAGGCACCTTGAGCACCGCAACACTGACTCCCCCGACCGCCGACCACTCGCACGACGAGGGCGTCACCACGCTCGCATGCCCGCACTGCAAGAAGCAGTTCAGCCCGGCCGTGGATGCCACGCAGCCGCCGCGCCTGCAGGGCGCCAAGTGCCCCAACTGCAAGCTGTTCGTGCCGGCGCGTGTCGTCGCCGCGGCGTTCGCCCTGCGCTAGTTCGCGTGATCGAAGTTCCAGGGACCGCCTGACGGTCCGCCCCACCCCGCCAAGCCGTGCCGCATGGCCGCTGGCAATCTGGTAACCTGCCCCGGTTCCAATCAAAGAGGAGACGTGCGAAAGCATGGCCAAGTCCACAGTACGTCAGAAGATCACGCTCGCTTGCCCCGATTGCAAGCGCCGTAATTACGAGACGCAGAAGAACAAGCGAAACAACCCTGACCGGGTCGAGTTTTCGAAGTACTGCCGCTGGTGTGGCCACCACACCGCGCACAAGGAAACTCGCTAGCCGTGGCGAAGGTCGCGGGACAGGGCAACTCCGGAGACGGCAAGGCGCGCGGCAAGTCGCAGCGTCAGGGTTCGCCCCTGCCGCCGCCGAGCGGCTCGCGGGTCGGACCCCGCAAGTTCCTCCGCGAAGCATGGGGTGAACTGCGCAAGGTGCAGTGGCCGACGCGACAGCAGGTCGCGACGGGCACGCTCATCGTTGCCGTCGTCACCGCCTTCTTCGCCGCGTACATCAGCCTGGCTGACCAGGTCTCCGTGCGTGTCGTGCGTGAGCTGACCGACACACTCCTCAAGTAAGGCATACGCGTGTTTAACTGGTACGTCATCAATACGTATTCCGGCCACGAGAAGAAGGTGGAGGCCAACCTCCACCAGCGCTTCCGTACCGCCACCGAAGACGTTCGCTACGCGTTCCGCGAGGTCATCGTGCCGACCGAGATGGTCACGGAGACCGACAAGGACGGCAAGAAGGTGCAGAAGGAGAAGCGCACGCTTCCCGGCTACCTCCTGGTCAACATGAACATGGACAACAAGAACGCGCGCCTGCTCGTTCGCGACACGCCGGGCATCACGAACTTCGTGGGTCCGCTCGGCGAGCCGGTGCCGCTCTCGCGCGCCGAGGTCGCCCGTCTCATCCAGAAGGCGCCGACCGACCAGGCCGCCGTCAGCACCTCCGCTGCCGCAGCCGAGGAGAAGACGCTCCCGTCGATCCAGTTCGAGCTCGGCGAGATCGTCAAGGTCATGAGCGGCCCGCTCACCGACTTCGACGGCGAGGTCACCGAGATCAACCCGGAGCAGCACAAGCTCAAGGTGCTCGTCTCGATCTTCGAGCGGCAGGTGCCGGTCGAGCTCCCCTACGACCAGGTGCAGAAGATCTAGCGCACCACCCGCAGTTCAGCACGCAGCGGCGGCCCGCCGCTCCCCCATCAACGCAACGCCCCACAAGGAAGACGGCATACCATGGCCAAGAAGGTACTCAAGGAAGTCAAGCTGCAGATCCCCGGTGGCCAGGCGAACCCCGCCCCGCCCGTGGGCCCCGCGCTCGGCCAGGCCGGCGTCAACATCATGGAGTTCTGCAAGGCGTTCAACGCGCAGACCGGTGAGTTGAACGGCACGCTCATTCCCGTCGTGATCACCGTGTACGAGGATCGCTCGTTCACGTTCATCATGAAGCAGCCGCCCGCGGCCGTGCTCATCAAGGAAGCCCTCGGCCTCAAGTCGGGCTCGGCCGTGCCGCAGCTCAACAAGGTCGGCAACCTGACCGACGCGCAGCTGACCTCGATCGCCGAGCGCAAGATGAGCGACCTCAACGCGATCGACATCGACGCCGCGAAGCTGATCATCGCCGGTACCGCCCGCTCGATGGGCGTGACGGTCGAGGCCTGAGCCCGACCGCGTGACCTTCGGGTCGCACTGAGATCTACCGGTGGCGGTCGACCGACTGCCACCGACACAACCGAACACGTGGGAGACGCGCCAGCGTGACTGGCGGTCGCATGCACCACAAGGAGCACACCATGGCCGAGGCCACCGCAGTACGACGCAACACCTCCAAGCGCTGGCGCGAGCAGTCGGCGAAGGTCGACCGCACGGTCGACTACCACCCGCTCGCCGCCTTCGAGCTGCTCAAGGAGCTCGGCTCCGACAAGTTCGACGAGCCCGTCGAAGTGCACTTCAAGCTCGGCCTCGACGTCCGCAAGGCCGACCAGATGCTGCGCTCGACCACCACGCTGCCGAACGGCACCGGCAAGAGCTCGAGCGTGCTCGTGTTCGCCCAGGGCGAGAACGTGGCGGCCGCTGAGGCAGCCGGCGCCGACTTCGTCGGTGGCGACGAGCTCGCCAAGAAGATCGAGGGCGGCTGGTTCGACTTCGACGTCGTCGTCGCGACCCCCGACATGATGGCCGTCGTCGGTCGCCTGGGCCGCGTGCTCGGACCGCGTGGCAAGATGCCGAACCCGAAGACCGGCACCGTGACGTTCGACGTGAAGAACGCCGTCGAGTCGATCAAGGGCGGCAAGTTCGAGTACCGCACCGACCGCTACGGCATCGTGCACGTCGTGCTCGGCCGCAAGAGCTTCTCGGCCGCACAGCTCGCGCAGAACTACGGCGCCATGTACGAGGAGATCTCGAAGGCGAAGCCGTCGAGCGCGAAGGGTCGATACATCCAGTCGATCGCCGTCGCCACGACGCAGAGCCCCGGCATCTCGATCGACGTGAGCATCAACCAGGGCTTCGACGAGGTTCCTGAGAGCTGAGTGCAGCGAGAGTCATGTCTCAGAGCCGTGGCGAACGAGCGTCGCATCGAGCTTGCTCGAATGTGACCGAGTGAGACGCGGCGTCTGCGAAGCAGCTTGCTGAAGCATGACCGAAGCAAGCTCAGCGTCGTCGCGCGCAGCGCGACCAGCCTAGGTCGCAGCACCACCGAGTATTCGAAGGTCCGTCGCGCACACCCTGCGCGGCGGGCCTTCGTCGTTTCTGGGTAGACGCAGCGGGTGACAC
>JAOPYW010000327.1 GCA_025964405.1 Thermoleophilia bacterium
ACCTGGCGGACCTGCGGAAGCGAGACGGTCATGCGGAATTCCCCCTGAAGCGTGGCCGCACCCCCGTGCAGCCGTACCCCCGGGTATCGGGTCGAGCCCCGCCCCGTGTTGCAGTGCGCGTCGCTGACCTGCCCCGGGACGCACGAAGGCCCCGCACCCGAAAGGTGCGAGGCCCCGTGTTCGAGCGCTGCGCTGCGGTGCAGCGGCAGCGACGAGCAATCGCTAGAGCGAGATGACCTGGCGGCCGCGGTAGGTGCCACAGTGACCGCACGCGTGGTGCGGCTTCTTGGGCGCCGAGCACTGCGGGCAGGCGTTCGTCGGCGTGACGCTCAGGCGGGTCTTCGCGGTGCGACGACGATCGCGACGGCTCTTGCTGGTCTTGCGCTTCGGCACTGCCATGACGGAACTCCTGAAAATCTCGGGACATGCGGATCCGCGCGCACAGGGGCGGCAGACCGCAGAAGTATAGACCACGACGCGGGTCGTGTGCGTCAGGTTGCGGAATCAGTCGCAGGCTCCGGGCCCGCGTCGGGCTCCCCCGCATCGTCGAGCTCGAGGGCCGCAAGGGCGCCCCATCGCGAATCGAGCGGTTGCTCGTGCTCATGCAGGCCGGTCTCGTTCTGGTTCTCGCCGCAGACGGGGCAGAGGCCGAGGCAATCCTTGCGGCAGAGCACGCGGGTCGGGAACTCGAGGCCGATCGCCTCCTTCGCCCAGCCGTCGATGTCGACGGTCTGGAGGCCGTCGTCGACGAAGTCGGAGCGCATCTCCTCGTCGTCGGTGTTCGCGTCGTGCAGCTCGTAGCTGGTGACGAGCGCGCGGTAGACGGCCGGATCGAGGCAGCGGGCGCAGGGCCCGTGGTACTCGGCCCGGAACTTGAGGTCGAGGCTGATGCCCTCCATCATCGCGGTGATGCCGAGCGTGCCCTCGACGCCGGGGTCGGGCACGTATTCGATCGCCGTCTGCACGTAGGGGTCGAGGTCGATCTTCACGACCGCCGACTTCGACTGTCCGGCCGAGAGCCCGAGGGCGCGCAAGGAGTACGGTTCGCTCATACCTGCATCGTATCGAGTGCGTCTACGGCAGGCGGCCGGCGCTCACCCGTGCGCCGTTCCGCGCGCGGTGCCGACCGTGTGGCCGGTGACGGTCGAGACGAAGGTGACGTTGACCTGCTCGCCGGGCTGGAAGCCCGTGAGGTCGGTGTAGTCGCCGCGCTTGACGATGTTCCTGCGGCCGTTGCTGACGACGCGCACGGTCGCCGGCGCGTTCGCCCAGGTCGCGGAGACCCGCACCCAGCCGGCGTCCATGCCCGTCTTCACCGAGCCGGTGAACTGCGCGTAGTTCGCGGCCTTCGTGCCGGCCGGCACAGCTCCCTTGGCGAGGTGCTCGCGTTCGGCCTTCGCAGCCCGGTGGCCGATGCCGGTGACCCCGCCGAACGTGGCGATGGTCGACGAGATGCCGATCGCGACGATCCAGCCCAGCGTTGACTTGAGGCGACGTTGCATGGATCAGCACATCGGCAGCAACCGACGCGACCTGAGCCTCGAGCGTGTGCGCCATCGCAGCCGCATACGGCTCCCCCACCCACGCACGCGGCCCCCGCTCGAAGGCAGGGGCCACATGGAATCACTCGTGGAAGTTCGTGGCAGGCCGGGTTCAGCCGTTGTGCGAACCGGTGCCCGCCATGGCGCGCTGGGCGAGCTTGTCGCGCGAGCGGCTGACGGCGTTGAGGAACTTGTCGAGGTTGGCCTCGAGCGTGCCGAACACCTCGTCGGCGTAGTCGATGGCGCCCGAGTTCATCTCGGCGGCGCGGGTCTCGGCCTCGGTGAGGATGGCGTCGCTCTGCTCGTGGGCGATGCGCACGACTTCCTCGTGGCTGGCGATCTGCTCGGCCTTGTCGCGGCTCTCCTGGATGAGGCGCTCGGCCTCGCGCTTCGCCTCGGCGAGCATGTCCTGGCGCTCCTTGACGATCCAGCGCGCCTGCTTGATCTCTTCCGGGATCGAGGCTCGCATCTGGTCGAGGATGTCGTAGACCTCTTCCTTCTCCACGCGCACCGTGTCGGTGAGCGGCACGCTCTTGGCGTTGTGGATCAGGTCGTCAAGCTTGTCGATGAGAACGAGAACGTCCATGTGGGGAGATACCTTTCCTGCCGCAAGCTGTTGACAACGAGGGGTGCGCGGCTGACTGACTTCGAGGGGAAGTGTAGGCAGCCGCGGCGAGCGGGCGCAGCAAGGTAGTGGCCGTCTTCGGCGCATCCGGCCGCCGGGTCGGCCGCCTGTGGCCGCTACTTCGCGCCGGGGAACGGCGCGGTCGAACCGTCGAGCTCGAGCACCGAATCCCACGCGTCGCGCACGGCGCGGGTCTGGCTGCTGCCGGCGCCGAAGAGGTCGACCGATGCGCGGTAGGTGTCGGTGGCGAGCTCCGTGAAGTCGGCATCGTCGGTGAGGTAGCGGGTGATCGCGCGGGTGTAGATCGCGCCCATGTCGGCGTGGCCCACCTTCGAGCCGATCAGGTACGCGGCGTAGTTCGGCACCTTGGCGTTGTCGTGCACGTCACCGTAGCGGTCGTAGTCGGCGATCGTCGCGCGCTTCGACATGTCACGGATGCCGCCCTTCCAGATGTCCTCGCCGACGAGCCAGTCGGAGTCGCTGGCCGCTGCGATGGTGTCGGCGACCGACTCGTTGAGCGCGCCGCCCTGCCCGCCGCTCTCGAGGTCGGGTGCGGCCTTGCCCACGAGGCGGTGCGTGAACTCGTGCGCGATGACGTCCTGGGAGAGCGCGAAGGGCACGCCGTCCTTGCCGACGCCGAAGTCCATCTTGTCGATGCGCGGATCGTAGTAGGCGTTGCCGACCACGTCAGGGTCGCGCCAGTTGCGATCGACGTCGCTGTTGCCGTCGGCCGCGCGTGCGCCCCACTCGGTGAGGTCACGCTGCACCTCCGCCAAGGTCTCGTCGCCGTACTTCGTGACCAGCTCGGGGTGGTCGCGGTTGATCGCGATCGCGCCCTCGAAGAGCGCGTCGAGGTTCGCGCCCTGGTTGACCATCGAATCGGCGTAGGCGGCAAATGCGTCGACCTCCTCGCCGGTCGGCGTGAGCGTGCCGCCGACGCCGTAGGCGCCGCGCACCGGGGTGCCGTAGGAGCTCGACAGCTTGTCTTGCAGGTCGCGCAGCTGCGTGAGGGTGCGCGGCGGCTTGACGTCGGCGGGCGAGCCGGTGCTCGAGCCCGTGACCTTGCCGCGAGCGTCGGTGTAGGTGACCCGCTGGAAGTGCTCCTCCTGGCCCGGTGCATCGGGCGCGTAGGAACCTTCCGACTGACGGTCGATGACGCGCACCATCGTGCCGTCCTCGCGCGCGTGCGCGAGCGTCACGATGCGTGCGGTGCCGACGATCTTCCCGGCGCCATCGGTGGCGATGCGATCGATGCCGCCGCGTGACACCCCGTTGCTGCCGTCGAGGCTGCGCTCGAGTTCGTTGGTGCTCGAGCCGTCGGCCTGGAGCACGATGCGGCTCGAGACGGTGATGGAGCCGTCGAACTGCGCCGCCGCGTCCTCGGCCGAGCGGCCCGCATGCACGCTGCTGGGCTGGAACGGATGACGACCGATCACGCCGTCGGGGTCGTTGCGACGCTCGAGCACCACGCTCGAGCCGACGGCCGACTTCTGCACGTTCCAGACGTCACCACTCGGGTCGACCCAGTTGTCGCGGCGGGCGAGGAAGCTCGCGAGTCGCCGGTTCGACGTGTCGCTCGCCGGGTTGCGCAGCAGGTCGGTGATCGAGGGCTTCACGTCGGCCGGCAGGGCACCCGGGCGGGCGATGCCGGGCGGCACGTCACCCGCCTTCGAGGCGAGGAAGGCATCCTGCTGCGCGACGAGCGTCGCCTTCTGCTCCTCGCTGAGCGAGGCGTCGAGTGCCGGTGCCTGCACCGATGCGGTGTGCTGGGCGAGCTCGAGCTGGCGCCGCTCCTCGCGGAGCACACGGGCCAGCTGCGGCGATGCGTTCGGCGTCGCGTCGGGCGTGTCACCTGCCGCCGCAGTGGCGTCGTAGGTCGCACCCTGGTTCGATGACGCGACACGGGCGACGTGCTGCGGCGCTGCGGCAGGAGCATCCCCCGTCGTCACGCGTGGAGCTGCCAGGAGACCACGCGCTTGCGTCGTGCCGACACCGTTCGTCATGCGTCCATCCCGTCCCAGTGGCGCGCGGCGTCCCGACCGCTCGTCCTCCTGCACTTCGGTCGGGGGAGCGGCCGTGTTGCATGGGCGCGGTGCCGCCTCGGGCTCAGCCGCGTTCGACTTCGGGGAACTTCGCGCGCAGCGCGTCGGCCACGCGCGCCGTGACGTACTTGGAGACGTCACCGCCGAATGCCGCCACCTCGCGCACGCCGCTCGACGACACGAACGACCAGTCGGGGTAACTCATCACGAACGCCGTCTCCAGCTCCGGGGCCAGCTCCGCATTGAGGTGCGCCATCTGGAACTCCCACTCGAAGTCGGAGACCGCGCGCAGGCCCTTCACGAGGATGGTCGCACCCTCCTCCTTCGCGACGTCGACCACGAGCGTCGAGAAGGAGCGCACGCGCACGTTCGGCAGGTCGGCGAGCGCATCCTCGATGAGTTCGATGCGCTCCTCCGCCGAGAAGAGTGGCTGCGCCTTGTGCTGCGGCGCACGCACGATCGCGACGACGACCTCGTCGAACATGCGTGCCGCGCGGCGCACCACGTCCATGTGGCCGAGCGTCGGCGGATCGAAGGTACCCGGGCAGAGAGCGGTGCGATGAGCCATGGCGGGAACGTACCCACGTACACCCGAAATCCGCCGCCCGCCGCAAAGCCGGGGCGAAACACCTACTCGCACCCACCCCGTTCGGGCGCAACCTGGCTACAAGGGTCGCACCACGAACCAAGGGGATACGCATGACGAACTCCGCAACGATCGCCTCCGCCTTCGTGGTCAACGTCGACTCGGTCGTTCGTGAGCTCCAGCGCGCCCGCCGCGGAGCGGCAGCTCCGGCCGAGGCCACCTACGCCCTCGCCTCGCTCGACCATCGCGCCATGCAGCTCCTGCGCTTCCACCACGAGCGGGCACTGGCTCAGGCCGCCGCGGCCGAGCACACTGCCGAGCGCGAGCGCATGCACGCCCTCGTGCAGCGCGCCTACGCCACTGCCTGACCTTCGCTCGACGACGGGTCTGCCGGCAGCGCCTGCACGAGCTGGCGACCGAGGTCCTTGAGCCGCCACGGCTGGGCGGGAGCGGTGATCGGACCGCCACCCGTGGGCGTGTTGTCGACTGGCTGCTGGATACGCACGTCGCGCACCGTGCGACCGACCTTCGCGGCCCAGTCGCCGAGCGCGAGCACGCCTCCTTCCGGCGCGAGGAGGCGGTCGACGACCTGCAGCTCCTTGGCGCCGACTTCGCGGAACACCGTTGCGGCGTGGTAGGTCCAGCCCGTGGCGCGCATCGAGGTCGGCACCACCGCCACCCCGGCATGGAGCTCAGGGGCCCCGCCGCTGGTCGGAGCACCCGGCGTCGCCGCGCCGGTGAACAGCTCCTCCATGCGCCCCGCGCCGATCGCGCCGCGGGCGTAGCAGTTGCCGTCGTCGAGCCAGGGCAGCAGCTGCGACAGCTCCTCGACCCCCGCACGCGCCTGCTCGTGCGAGAGCGGCACGAGTTCGGGAGCCGCCAGTCGCGACTTCCACAGGTCGAGCGGCTGCAGCACCGGCGCTGCGTGACGCGCGAGGTCGGTGGCCACGCGCACGATCGTCGCGGCGCGCTCGGCGCGATTGGGGGGAGCGGTGAGGAGCACGGCCTAGCTGCGCGCCGGGTTGGTGGGCAGCTCGGCCGGCACCTTGAGCATCTCCCAACCGTGCTTGAGCTGCTCGACCGCGGGGCTGTCGGCACCGAGGCGCCACGCTGCGGCCGTCAACAGCGCCGACGCGGCGGCGGGGATGGTCACGGCCGGCAACGAGTTGGCGACCTGGATGCCGAGCTGGGTCGAGGCGGCACCGGTGATCTCGGCGACCATGGGCCACCCGACCGCCTTGGCCAGGCCCATCATCGGCTTCGTGATGAGCTGGGTGCCGGTGTGCGGTTCGCCTCCGGTCTTCTTGATGTCCTTGCGCAGGGTCTCGAGGTTGTCGAAGCCCTTCTGCAGGGTGGTCATGCCGCGCAGGTGGGCGAGGTTGCCCTTCTGGGCGCGCGACACACCGAACAGGTCGGCCATCGCCTCGTCGACGATGCCGGTCTCCATGGCGACGGCCGGATCCTTGGTCGACGAACCCGGACGCCAGTTGTTGGCGTTGACGACGTGGCCCGCCTCGTGCGTGCCCACGCCGGTGTAGCCACCGTTGCCGTAGATGAGGTCGGAGTACTTCTTCGTGCCCCGCCCCTCCTTGCCCGACATCTGGCTCAGCATCGCGCCACGAACGCTGGCGTCGCGCGGGCCCTGGTTGAGCACGATCGTGCTCTCGGTGCCTCGTTCGTTCCACTCCCCCGCGGATGCGTTGGCGAGCCAGCCTGACTGGTCGGTGTCGGCGTAGAGCTTGCGGTCGGGCGGGAAGACGTCGACCTTGGCGACATCCTTGAACCACCGCTGGGTGGCGTGGATGTCGTCGAGCGCGGGCTTGCCCGGCCCGGGAGCCGATTCGGTGCCGACGAGCAGCGTGCGCTGGTTCTCGTCGTAGCCGATGCTGGAGAGGATGTGCTGACGGTCGCCGAGCAGCGAGCGCAGGTTCACGGCGCCGAACATGCCGGGGGCGGCGACCTTGGGGGTGCGGTCGGCGAGCTTGGTCTCGTCGATCAGCTCGCCCCAGGTCGACGCGAGCCGGAAGGGGGCACCGGGATGCGAGGTGTCGTACGCGTTCGTGCGAGCGGCGGTGAGGTCGAGGGGCGCGGAGCGACCCAGCGCCGTGATGCCTTCGGACGCGTCGGCGACGCCGGCACGCATGTGGTTGAGCGTGCCACCCTTGAGGTTGTCGAAGAGGCTCGCGTTGCGCTCCACGAGGGTCGCCCAGGGTGCGGCGGAGCGAGCGATCGTGCCCTGCTCGGTGCGGCGCGCGAGTTCGACCTGGCGGTCGGCGCCCACTCCCACGACCGTCCACTGCTGGTCAGCGGCCGTACCGGTCGCCACCTGCAGGCCGAGCGGCACCGAGATCGGTCGGTTGGCGGCGTAGCCGGAGCTGTGCACGGCGTCGTCGCCCAGTGAGTCGGGAAGCGCCTTCAGGCCATCGAGCGCGGATGCGGGAACGCCGATCCGTTGCAGCGCGTCGGTCGTCAGTCGGCCTTCGGCCGCGACGGAGACGTCGTACTTGGCCTGCTCGGCAGGCGTGAAGTGGTCCACCTTCGTCGCATGGGTGCGAACGGGGACGGCGGCGGTGGGAACGGCTGACGGGCCAGACAACATCATCGAATGGACTCTCCAGAGTAGCTTGCCGTGTCATCCGGCAACGGGAGGGTCGAGCGACGGGGCCCGGGGAACAGGTGGCCACGTCGAGCCAGCGGGCTGGCCGCATGTGCTGCGGCGATGGGAGGGGACTTCAGTCGCGGCTGTCGTCGTCGTAGTCGTCGGGGTCGACGTCGGCGCTCGGGTCGAGCACCGGCTGGCCGTCGAGCTCGAGGATGGCGATCGAGGTGTCACCGTAGGCGCGCTTGAGCACGATGTCGGCACCCCAGGCGAGCGCGGCCTCCTCGACGAGGTCCTTGTGGCGGGTCGCGAGTTCGAGCACGACGCGGGAGCCGGCGCTGCAGATGGTCGGCAGGCTGGCGCGCGTGGAGTCGAGCAGCTGCTCGGTGTGGTCGTAGGGCGGATCGAAGAAGACGAGGTCGAACCGGTCGCCCGCGAGCGCGAGTGACCGCACGACGCGCTCGGCGTCGCCCTTGATGAGGGCGGTGCGGCGCGAGTCGCCCGTGATGGTGGCGTCGATGTTGCGACGCACGACCTCGTGGGCCTGACGGTCGATCTCGACGAAGGTGGCCGCAGCGGCGCCGCGGCTCAGGGCCTCGAGGCCCATCGCGCCGGTGCCTGCGAACAGGTCGAGCACGACGTTGCCGTCGATGGGCCCGAGGATCGAGAACACGGCCTCGCGCACTCGATCGGATGTGGGTCGCACGTCGGCGCCGCGCACGGCGGCCAGTCGACGACCTCGGAATTCTCCAGCCACGATTCGCATGGGCGCAGCCTACCGGCCCTCGGGGCGAGCGTCATTCGAATTGCGTCGCAGCGTCATTCGAAGGGGTGTTCGACTTCCTCGAGCCAGGCGGCGGCGACGCAGCGGGCGCCGAGCTGCTCCAGCATGCGCGGCCCGACGCGCCCCACGAGCGCGACCTCGGCGTCGGGACGAATGCGCTCGAGCAGGTCGAGGAAGGGGTCGATGGCGCCTGCCGCATCGGCGTGGCCGAGCGCCATGCGGATCGGCAGGTCGGGCGTCGTGTGCTCGGCGAAGTACTTCTCGATCGCGGCGACCGTCGCCTTGCGCGAGTTGAGTCGCTTCGAGCGATCGAGCGTGCCGGGCGCGCCGCCGCCGGGCGCGTACGACTGGAGCATCGGGCGGCCCGAGAGCAGGCGGGCGGCGAGGCCGCGCTGCGTGGCCGTCGGATCGAAGCGGTCGGGCACCACGAGCATCCGCACGGCGGAGCGATGGGCGCGGAGCCACTCCTCCAGCTCGTCGGGACTCGCGCCGCCGACGGCGAGGTCGCGCGCGCAGGCGGCGAGCAGGCCGAGGCCGAGGCCGGTGACCGTCGCCTCGACGACGCGCACGTTCGGGAAGGCGCCGGCAGCCTCGCGCGCGAGGTCGGCGGCCATCGAGACCGTGGTCGGGGCGTGGATCGAGAACACGCGGTCGTGGCCCGCCAGCCGTTCGTAGGCTTCGACGAACGCCTCGTAGCGGGGCTCGCTGACCTCCGGCTTGAGCCCCGAGAGGATGAGCTGGGTCAGCT
>JAOPYW010000354.1 GCA_025964405.1 Thermoleophilia bacterium
GCCTCGAACCGATCGATCGTGCGGTGCACGTGGTCGAAGTCCTCGTAGCCGAACCGGCTCTGCAGGAAGCCCAGCGCCCATGCCGGTGGAAGCGGCTGGCGCCCCGTCAGCAGCTGGAATTCGCGTGCGAGGGTCGCGATGTCGGCCGGTCCGAACAGGTAGACGTCGGCCTCGCCGGCCGGCGCCGTGTAGCGCAGCGTGTCGGGGTCGCGCGCGCCGAGGTCGAGCTCCGCGCCGTGCCATGCGCTCGACACGTAGAGGCCCCAGCCCGCACTCGAGATGACGAACGGCACGAGGAGCTCCCCGTAGTTGGAGCTGCGACCCGCGCCGATCTCGAGGCCGAGTTCGTGCTCGCCGAGGTGCTCGGGTCCCGAGTTGCAGAGGTCGCACGTGTCGACGATCTCGTGGCACATGCGCGCGTGCAGCTCGGTCACGAGGTGCACGTGGTCGCCGCGACGGTCGAGGGCTGCGGCATCGGCGTCGTAGGCACCGTAGAGCCGCTCACCGGGCGCGAGCGCGACGTCGATGGTCACCGAACCGTCGCCGTCGCGGCGGAGCGCGACGAGTGGCACGCCCGAACCGCGTACGGCGTCGGCCAGGTCATCGATCGCCACCGGGGGGGCCGCGGCGAGCTGTCGACGCCCGCCCTCCGCGATCGCAGGATCCGGCAGGCGCGTGTCGGCGAGGTCGCCGGCGGCGCCGAGGCGTACCCGGCGAACGGAAGGTGAGAGTTGTTGAACGAAGAGCATCCCGCCGAATGCTAGTCGCACCGTCGGCGCACTTCGAAGCCGGCACCACTACTCGGGCGAAGAACGTTCGACGACGAGCGCAGCACGGTGCAGGTCGACGGCGCGGTACATGTACCACGACGCCACGCTGCGATACGGACGCCAGTGCTCGGTCGACGCCCGGTACTCGGTCGGTGTCGGCTGCTTCGCGAGCCCGTGCATGATGCGATAGCCCTCCCGCACGGCGAAGTCACCGGTCGCCAACACGTCGGGTCGGCCAAGGCCGAAGATGAGCAGCATGTGCACCGTCCACGGGCCGATGCCGCGCACGACGGTCATGCGGTCGACGAGCTCGAGGTCTGACAGCGTGGGGATCTCCTCCGCCGTCGGCAGCACGCCGGCGGCCGTTCGCGCGGCGAGGTCGATGAGCGCGGCGGCCTTGCTCCCGCTGAGCCCGGCACCACGAAGCTGTTCGATCGACGACGCCATCAGCTGCTGGGGCGTGGGCACCTCACCCCCGAACAGGTCGAGCATCCTGCGGTGGATGGTCGCGGCGGCCTTGCCGTGCAACTGCTGGTAGACGATCGTGCGGATCAGGTAGGGGTACGGGTCGAACCTGCCGGGTTCGGGCCGCACCGTGAACGGCCCCGCCGCATCGATCACGCGCGCGAGCGCAGGATCCGCAGCGCGGAGGTGACGCAGCGCCGTCGCACGCGCATAGGTCAACCCGCCGGCGCTTACCTTGGCGGGTGGTGCGGAGCTGACATCGAGGTCGGCACCCTTGGGCCGTCGCGCTGCGCCCACGGCTCCCCCGATCGGTCAGTGCTCGATCAGGAGAACGAGACCGTCGGCACGGCGCGCTCGGCGGCCGGATCCTCGAGCTCGAAGAACTGGCGGGCGGTGAACTTGCCGATGCCGGCGATGATGTTCGACGGGACCTGCTGGATCTTCGTGTTGTAGTCGCGCACGTTCGCGTTGTAGATGCGGCGTGCGGCGGAGATCTTGTCCTCGGTGTCGGCGAGCTGTGCCTGCAGGTCGAGGAAGTTCGTGTTCGCCTTCAGGTCGGGGTAGGCCTCGCCGAGCGCGAAGACCTGACGAAGTGCACCGGAGAGCACGCCCTCGGCCTGGCCGGCAGCAGCGGGATCACCGCTGTCCTGCGCCGCGACGGCGGAGTTGCGCGCATTGATCACGTTCTCGAGCGTCTGGCGCTCGTGGGCGGCGTAGCCCTTCACCGTCTCGATGAGGTTCGGGATCAGGTCGTGGCGGCGCTTGAGCTGCACGTCGATGCCGCTCCACGATTCGTCGACGCGGTTGCGGCGCGAGACGAGGCCGTTGTAGGTGACGACCGCCCACAGCACGATGACGACGACGATACCGACGATGATCCAGACCACGATGGCTCCTCCACGCGAAACATGACTACGCGCGTTCACCACGGAACGCGTCGACGACCGTATCCCCAACCGGGGTGCAGTTCACGCACACCATATCGTGGCGTGCCGCTACTGGTGCTCCTCGAGGTAGCGCTGGAGCACGTGCCAGCCCTCGAGGCAGAAGCGATCGAGGTCGTTGGCGTCGAGCTCGTGCTTGCGGCGATAGAGCACGAGCGACGGGCCCACCTGCTCCCAGTGGATCTCGAGCTCACGGGTCAGGCGATCGATGAACGTCGTGCTGAACAGCTCGTAGAGCGCGACGTCATCCTGGTCGTCGCGCACGCGCAGCGTGTAGCGCTTCGCGAAGTCGGCACTCTCGAGTTCGACCTTGCGGTCGTGCGAGAGCTTGTCCTGCAGCTTGCCGAAACTCCACTTGTTCGGGGAGAGGTACACCCCTGCGAATCGCGCCGCCACGGCTGGGGGGAGCGGGAATTCGAGGGTCGTGTAGTCGTAGTCGGTCTCGGTGCGACGCCCCTCCGAGTCGGTGCTGACCTCGGTGTAGGTGTAGTGGCTGAGCGCGCTCGGCTGGCCGGCGATCGTGCCCGTGAACCGGCGCTCGAACTCGCGCTTGTCGCCGCGCCCGTAGAGCGGCACTGAGGCGTTCACGTCGCCGTCCTCGACGTAGGTCAGTCCGCGCGTGGTCGCGTAACGCGTCAGGTAGTCGCGCGTGGCACGGCTCGCCTGCACGCCCCAGATGATGAGCCAGGTCACGACGGCAAGGAAGAGCACGACGCCCGCTACGTACGGGTAGCCCGTGGCGGCGCTGAGGAGCGCGATCACCGCGGTGATCACGATCAGCGTGAGGAAGAGGCCCCTGCGCGCCTGCCACAACCGCTGCATGCGGAGCTTGCGCAGCGCCTTCGTCGAGTCGGGCATGGTGACGTCGGCCTCGGCGTGCGCGAAGACCTGGCGGAGCGTCGCGTCGTCGAGCGGTGATGCGGTGACTGCCATGTTCAGGCTCCTGCGTTGGCGGTGAGCCCGAGGGCCTCGGAGATGTCGTGGAAGTCGTCCCACGCTTCCCACGCGACGCCTTGGCCATCGAGCCAGGAAGCGAGGGAGTCGCGCGCGAAGATGCGGTCGGCGACATCGGCGCCGCACCGGTCGGAGAAGCCGTCGCCGACGAACACGACGAGGTGGGCGCGCGCGCCGCCGCGGCGGATCTCGTGCCGCATCTCCCCCACCTCGTGGCGCTTGCACGCCTCGTTGCAGGTGGGGCAGGTCGGCAGGTCGCGCCAGGTGATGTCGGCACCTGCGGCGGTGCCGGTGAAGTCGATGTCGTTCGCGATGAGCGGCACACGGCCACCGACACCCCCGTGCTCCAGCATGGGCTCGATGACCTGCCGGAACCCGCTCGAGAGCAGCACGACGTCGTGTCCTCCGGCATGGGCCGCGTCGAGGAACTCCCCGAAGCCCGCGCGCAGCGGGATCGTCAGGGCGAGCTCGAGCACCTCGTCGAGCGTCGCGGTGACACCCTCGAACTCGCGTTGGAGCACCTGCCGCACCGAGAGCTCACGTGCGGCCAGCCGGCCCTCGAGCGCCGCCGAGGCCTCGGGGGCGAAGTGGCGCGCCAGGTGGGAGTTCGTGTCACGGGCCGACACGGTGCCGTCGAAGTCACAGATGATGAGCATGCGGGTGCATCGTAGCGGGCGCGACGGTGGCGGTCGCGAACGTCGCGTCACCCGGGCGGTCGGGGCGCGTGTCAGCCGTTGTTGGCGGAGATGCCGGCGAGCTGGCTCGACAGCCAGGAACTCTGGCTCTGCAGCTTGCCGAGGGAGACCTCGAGCGAGGCGTAGAGCCGCTCGTAGTACTGCTTGCGCCGGTCGAGGCGATCGGTCGTGCGCTCGATCGAATCCGCGAGCCGTCGATCGTCGGCCGTCGCGCCGCTGATCGATGCTCCGACGACGCCGTTGATCGGATCGGTCATGCTCGTGACGAGTTCGGTGACGCGACGCGCGATGCCATCGTCTGCAGTGGTGCCCGCACCAACGCCTGCCTGGCCGAGCACTGCCTGCACCTTCGCGGTGCCGGCAGGTGTCTTGAGCTGGGCGCGCAGCGCCGTCTCGTCGACGGTCAGCAGGCCGTTCGCCGTGCCGGACGTGTACTTGCCGGTGGTGATGCCGATCGACGCGAGCATGCTGTCAGCCGACGGGAGCCCTGCGACCGACCCGCTGGTCTGGCTGCGCAGCTGCGTGGCCACGCCTGCGAAGGAGGTGTTGCGCGCCATCGGCCCCGTCAGGTACTCCGACAGCGTCAGGCCGGTGGTCTTGTTGGCAGGCGTCGTGATCTTCGATTCGGCCTGGGTCTTCTGGTACACCGTCGACTGGATGGCGTTGTACGCCGTGACGAAGTCCTTGACCTTGGTGACGACCGAATCCTCCCAGATCTGCTGGGGCGACTTGCCGGATGCATCGGTCTGCGCGACGGTGATCGACGCGGCCGTGGTGCCGTTGAGGTTGAGCGACACGCCGGGAATGGCCGTCGTCACACCGAAGTTCGTCTCGCTCTGCTGGAACACGCCGTTCACGTAGAAGATCGCGTTCTGCGCCGACTGCGTCTCGCCAAATCCGAGGGCCGCCGCGGTGGTGCCCGTCACGCTG
>JAOPYW010000067.1 GCA_025964405.1 Thermoleophilia bacterium
TGACCGACACCGACGGCCTCTACACCGACCATCCCGACGCGCCCGGCGCCGAGCTGGTGCGCGAGGTCGACGACCACTCGCTCCTGCAGCGCGTGAACACCGCGACGACCGGCTCCCACTGGGGATCAGGCGGCATGCGCAGCAAGGTCGTGGCCGCGGAGATGGCAGCCTCGGGCGGCGTCGTCACCCACATCGCCCGCGCGACTGCCGAGCGCGTCGCCGAACGGCTCGTCGCCGGTGAGGCCGTCGGCACGCGCATCGCTGCCTCACGCGCGCGCAACCGCAAGACGGCGTTCCGCCTCTGGCTGCAGCACGCCAAGCGCGTGAGCGGCACGATCGTCGTCGACGCCGGTGCCCATGCGGCGATCCTCGAACGCGGCGCCAGCCTGCTCCCGGTGGGCATCACCGACGTGCACGGCGCCTTCAAGCCGGGCGACGCCGTCGCGGTCACCGTCGCCGGTGCAGCCGAGGGTGCATCGTTCGCGCGCGGCATCGCACAGTACTCGAGCATCGAACTCGCCCAGCTCGTGCGCGAGGGCGCTGCGGCGCAGCGCGGCGCGGGCGAGGCGATCCATCGTGACCAGCTCGTGTTGCTCGACCCGGAACCCGCGCCGCGATCCTGAGCCCTACTCGGTCGCGAAGTCGCGACCCGAACGGTCACCGGGCGCATCGTCGGAGCCGTCGGCGTCGAGGTCGCCGTCTGCGGGGCTCACATCCGTCGGTCCGTCAGCGGCGATCTCGCCCTCCGAGACCGGCTCCCCCGAGATGAGCGCGGGCAGGTGCATGTCTTCGGTGCCGCGCTGCTCGATGACCTGGCGCATGAAGATCTGTACCACGCCCGCCACGGGCACGGCGAACAGTGCGCCGAGCACGCCCAGGAGCTGCGAGCCGATCAGCACCGACATGAACACGACGAGCGGCGAGAGTGCTGCCGCGCGCCCCTGCACGCGCGGCTGGATGACGATGTTCTCGATCTGCTGGTAGACGATGATGAAGGCGATCATGATGATGCCCTTCACCGGCCCCCCGACCACGAACGCGACGATGATCGCGGGCACGGCCCCGATCGTCGCGCCGATCATCGGGATGATCTCCAGCAGCATCATCCAGAGCCCGAGCGGCAGCGCGTAGGGCAGGCCCAGGATGAAGGCCATGAGCGCGACCGACGCACCGCCGAGCAGCGCGATGATGATCGCGCCGCCCACGTAGGCGGAGATGCCCGTGTAGGCGCCCTGGATGATTGCCCACCACCGACGCTCGGCCAGCCGCGGGAAGACCCGCACCGTGCCGCGCGCCGCCTGACCGCCTCCCGCGAGCAGGAACAGCGTCAGGAAGAGGATCGAGATCGCGCCGAAGATGCCCGCGACGACCGCGCCCACGACGCTCCCGACCTCCTTGCCCACGACCTTCGGGAGCTTGCCCGCCTCCTCGGTCGCCTTGTCGACGATGTCGAAGCGTCGGTCGAGCCGGTCGATCAGCTTGCTGTCGCGCGCATCCCGGACGATGCCGGGGGCGTTGGAGATGAGCCGGTCGCCCTGGGTCACGAGCGGCGGCACGAAGACCGACAACGCGCCGCCGATGGCCAC
The DNA here is from genome assembly GCA_025964405.1 of Thermoleophilia bacterium. GTDB lineage: Bacteria > Actinomycetota > Thermoleophilia > Gaiellales > SKUG01 > JAGQUL01. The sequence continues at coordinate 1,587 of JAOPYW010000067.1, forward strand.
GAACGCCGTGACCATCACGATCGCGATGGCGCGGCCACGCCCGATGCCTGCCCGCTCGAGCTTGCGCACGATGGGATCGGCCGCGATGGCGAGGAAGAGCGCGATGGCGAGCTGGATGAGGAAGCCGGCGAGCTCACGCAGGATGAGCACGCCGAGCGCGAAGGCCAGCACCACGAAGAGAAGCTTCGCCACCACCATCGCCGGCACGTCGATGCGCACGTTGGTGGGCGCGCCCTCGAGCTGCGTCTCGACCCGGGCGGTCGAGGTGGTCGTGGTGGTCTTCGTGGAGGTGGTCGACATCGGCTGCCCTGTGGCTCGTGGGGATGCATGGGGCCGCTCGCGTGGCCCTACCCGGCAGGTGTGCCCGCCGCGATCGATCCCGACGCGTCGCCGGCGCGAGGAACCGGAGACATGAGCATCTTCACGAATCCCCAGCTGCAGCACGTGCTGCCCGTGCCCACCGGCATCAACCGGCTGGGTTTCCCGACCTACGGTCCGCTTCCGGGTGGCGTGCAGAACCCGCCCAACGCCTTCGTCGAGGCTGCGGAGCTCGACGAGGTACGGCGCCGCAACGCGATGGCCAACGCGAGCCCGCAGGCGCACGCCTTCACCGAGCAGCTCGCCACCACCGGCGGCTCGCGCGTCTGGAAGGACTTCGCGCACCAGTACCGCCAGCAGGTCGGCTTCGTGCGCGGCTGGCTCGGCACCGGGCTCATGCACGTCGCGATGGGCACGACCGCGCTCCAGTCGAAGTTCGCCAAGGGCGGCTACGACCGGCTCCACCCCTTCGAGGTCGATCGCTCGATCCGGCCCATCGGCCAGTTGCCGCGCGACTCGAGCTATCCGAACGAGGACACAGCGAAGGCCTATGCCGCGTCGACCGTGCTGACCCAGCTCTGGCCCGCGCGTGCCTACGAGTTCAACTGGTGGGCCCGCCAGACCGGGCTCGCGAAGGTGGCCGCCGGCACGAGCTTCCCGAGCGACGTGCAGATCGGTGCGCGCCTGGGCATGGCAGCCGGAGCCCGCACGTCATCCGTGCTCTGGTAGGTCGACGTGGGGGAGCGCTGCGCGCAGCGGGGCCCCGGGTTCAGCCCTGGCCGCGTACGTACCGAGCCTCGATGCCGTCGAGCACGGTGACCAGGCCGTTCTCGAAGCCGTCGACGTCACCGACCTGCTCGAAGATCGCGCGCATGCCGGCCTCGACGTCGTCGCCCAGCACCGCCGACATCTCGGGGTAGGCGCCGCTCTCGAGCTCCTGCTGCGCGAACGCGAGGAACCCGTTGCCGCGCCACTGGTCGAGTGAGCGCTCGACGTCGCCGGTGCCGTGGTCCTGGTTCGCGCTGAGCGCAGCTCCCCAGACGTAGTCGTCGACGAGGGTGATGACGCTCATGCGGTCGCTCGTGGGGAGGTCGAGCTCGCGGGTCGCCTGCAGGCTCTGCTCGAAGTGGCGCATGCCGTTCGGACCGAATCCGTGCTCGTCGTGCGCGCGGGGGAGCAGCGCCCACGGGTGCGCGCGGAAGGCGGCGAACGACTTGCGGGCGATCAGCGTGAAGGCCGCGCGCCAACCCTCGGGGAACTCGTCGGCGGGCACGAGGATCTCGGCCATGAGGTGGTCGTCCATGAGCGCGACGAGGTCCTGCTTCGTGCGCACGTAGTGGTAGAGCGTCATCGTGCCGGCACCGAGGCGCTGCGCGAGGCGCCGCATCGAGAGGCCCGCGAAGCCCTCGTCGTCGACGAGCTGCAGGGCTGCGGCCGCGACCTGGTCACGCGTGAACCGCGGCTGGCGCGTGCCGCGCTGGGGGCCGGCCCAGAGGGAGGTGTGATCGCGTGGAGTTGACACTCGTACAGTGTACCGCTAATGTAGGCGTACGGTGTACGGCGAGTGCGGTGCACGATGCGGGAGGGTGGTGCCGTGATGGCAGCGACGACGGATTCCAACGTGCACGGCGGCGTGCGCGCGCAGGGGCTGGGCAAGCGATTCGGTGACTTCTGGGCCCTGCGTGGGCTCGACATCGACGTGGCGCCGGGCACCGTGCTCGGCCTGCTCGGCCACAACGGGGCGGGCAAGACCACGGCGCTGCGCATGCTCACGACGCTCTCCAGGCCGACCGAAGGCAGCGCGACCGTCGCCGGGTTCGACGTGCAGCGCAGTGGCCACGACGTGCGCCGCAACATCGGCGTCGCGGGGCAGGAGGCGACCGTCGACGGGCTGCTGACCGTGCACGCCAACCTCGTGATGATCGGCCGCCTCTCACGCCTCTCCAAGGCCGAGGCGCGGGCGCGCGCGGAGGAGCTCATCGTCGAACTCGACATGGGCGAGTTCTCGACGCGCCTCGCGAAAGACTGCTCCGGCGGCATGCGGCGCCGCCTCGACCTCGCCGCCAGCCTCGTGCAGCGGCCCGCGGTGCTCTTCCTCGACGAGCCGACCACCGGGCTCGACCCGCTCGCCCGCAACAACCTCTGGGCGACGCTCAAGCGCCTCGTGGCCGGGGGCATGACGCTCGTGCTCACGACCCAGTACCTGGAGGAGGCCGACCGCCTCGCCGACGAGATCGTGCTGCTCGACCACGGCAGGGTCGTCGCGCACGGCTCGCCCGCAGAGCTCAAGGCGCGCATCGGCGGCCAGCGCTTCGTCGTGTCGTTCGACACGAGTGAGGACGCCGACGCCGCGCGCATCCCGCTCGCGGGCATTGCCACCACGGAGGTCGTGATCGACCCTGACGATGCCACGCGCGTGATCGTGCCGGTCGCGCCCCACACGTCGGTCGTCGCGGTCATCGCCACGCTCGACGGCACCGGTCTCGAGCCGCTCGACCTGCAGCGGCGTGACTCCACGCTCGACGACGTCTTCCTCACCCTGACCGAAACGCCGACCGCGGAGGTCGCATCCTCGTGAGCACCCTCGTCTCCGACAGCCTCGTCATGGCGCGACGCAATTTCGAGCACGTGCGACGCGTGCCCGAGAAGCTGCTCGACGTGACGCTCCAGCCGATCATGTTCACGCTGCTGTTCGCCTTCGTGTTCGGGGCCGTCATCGCGATCCCGGGCGGCTCCTACCGCGAATACCTCATCCCGGGCATCATCATCCAGACGCTGACCTTCGGCATGATGGGCCCGGGCGTCTCGATGGTCACCGACCTGAGCGAGGGGGTCGTCGACCGCCTGCGAACCCTGCCGATGGCGAAGGGCGCCTACCTGATCGGCTTCATCGTGGCGGAAGTGGCGGCGACCCTGCTCGGCGCGACCATCCTGACCGCGACGGGCCTCGCGATCGGATGGCGCGCGCACGGCGACGTGTCGACGGTGGCGAGCGGCTTCGGCATCATGGTGCTCGTCGCACTGACGTTCGTCACGCTCGGCGGCTACCTCGGCATGATCGCCAAGTCGTCGGAGGGGGTGCAGGGCATCGCCTTCATGACGGTGTTCCCGCTGACCTTCCTCGCCTCGACGTTCGTGCCGATCGGCGGACTCTCACCCGTGCTGCGCCACATCGCCGAGTGGAACCCGATCACGTGGATGGCGGCGGCGCTGCGCACCCAGTTCGGCAACCCCGTCGCGCCGCCCGATCACCCCGGCCTGCCGATGCAGCACCCGGTGCTGTTCGCGACGGTGTTCTGCGCGGTGCTCCTCGTCGTGCTCGTGCCGCTCTCGATCCGCCGCTTCACGCAGCGCACGACCGACTAGGGCGGGTGCCGGTGCAACGATCGTGCGACGATCGAGCGATATACCGGTAGCGAGCTGCGGGGGACGTGGCTCGACGATTCCGGGGGGAACGTCATGACAGGATCGATCGCAGGTTCGGGGAGCGCGCTGCCCAACGTCTCGGCGCCGAGTACGACCGCCTCCGGCGACGGCTCCTGGCACAAGCAGGGCTTCTACGAGGACGACGCACCGCCGACCTACGGCGAGGTGGTCCGGGACCACGGCATGGAACCCGGCCAGAAGCGCCTGAGTGAGGCAATCCTCGGCGGCTCCTTCGCCGCCATCGGCGCGGTCGCGACTGCCGCCGTCATCAACGCCCGCGTGTCGGAGACCGCGCTCTCCGGTCTCGCGAAGTTCACGCGCATCGGCGGAGGCGCCGTCGCCGGTGCCCTCGCGCTGGGAGCACTCGGCTTCGGGGTCGCGAAGGTGATGCAGCACTTCGACTCCGTGTCGAACCACGTGCCGCAGCGCCTCACCATTGATCCACGCGACAGCGGATCGCGGGAGCTCATCGACGGTTCGAGCGCTCCGGCTGCCTTTGCGCGCCGAGAGTTCGGCATCGACTCCACGCGCACGCCCGAGCACGTGACCGACGCGGTGCTCGCCACCTACGACACGAACCACGACGGCGCGCTCGACATCGGCGTCGAGACCGATGCGGCGAACGGCCACGGTGACGTCGAGCACCTCGCACGCGCCGCCGACCTGATCGGCGACGGCACGCAGGAGCAGGAGGAGGTCGATGGAGTCGCGACCAAGGCCGAGATCCGCCACTACGCCGAACTCGTCGCCGGGCTCACCGAGGAGGAGGTCGAGGGCGTTTCGGTGCGCGACACCCCGGTCAGGGCGACCGCCGTCGGCTACCTGAGCGATCGCGACGTGACGGGCTTCCTCGCCGGCGACCTGCCCTCGGAGTACTACCCGATCCGCTGATCGCGATTGGGTCGAGCAGCGGGTGACCGCAATGCGCCTCGCCGGGTAGCATCGGTGCATGACAGCAGGCAGCACCGACTCCACGAGCATCGACCCCGCCGAACGGCTCCCCCGATACGACCACCGGGCCATCGAGCCGAAGTGGCGTGCCGCCTGGGAGGCTGCGCGGGTCGCGAACGTCCGCAACGACGACCTCGCCGAGGGCGAGCAGGGCACGTACGTGCTCGAGATGCTGCCGTACCCGTCGGGCCGCCTGCACATGGGGCACGTCAAGAACTACACGATGGGCGACGTCATCACGAACGTGCGCCGCCGCAGCGGGGAGCGGGTGCTGCACCCGATGGGCTACGACTCCTTCGGCCTGCCCGCGGAGAACGCCGCCATCAAGACCGGTGGCGATCCGCGCACGGTGACCGAGGGCAACATCGTCGGCATCGAGGAAGACTTCGAGCACATGGGCTGGTCGATCGACTGGGATCGCAAGCTCGCCACCCACGCGCCCGACTACTACCGCTGGACGCAGTGGCTCTTCCTCAAGTTCTTCGAGCGCGGCCTCGCGTACCAGAAGGACGCACCGGTCAACTGGTGCCCGAAGGACCAGACCGTGCTCGCCAACGAGCAGGTGCTCGCCGACGGCACGTGCGAGCGCTGCGGCACGCTGGTGGAGAAGCGCAACCTCAACCAGTGGTACTTCAAGATCACCGACTACGCCCAGGCGCTGCTCGACGACATGGAGCTGCTCGAGGAGTGGCCGGAGCGCGTGCTCACGATGCAGCGCAATTGGATCGGCCGGAGCGAGGGCGCACGGGTCACGTTCACCTGCGCCGCGCTCGGCGAGGACCTCGAGGTCTTCACGACCCGGCCCGACACGCTCCACGGTGCGACCTTCTTCGTGCTCGCACCCGAGCACCCGTCGGTGGAGCGGCTCGCGGCCCTGGGTTCGCCCGGGCATGCGGAGCGGGTGGCGGCCTACGTCGAAGCGACCAAGCTCATGTCGAACATCGACCGCTCGGCGACCGACCGCGAGAAGACGGGCGTCGACACCGGGCAGACGATCACCAACCCCGTGACCGGCCGGGAGATCCCGGTGTGGGTCGCCGACTACGTGCTGCCCGACTACGGCACGGGCGCGCTGATGGCGGTGCCGGCCCACGACGAGCGCGACTACGCCTTCGCGCAGGCGCACGGCCTGCCGATCCAGCGGGTCATCCTCCCGACCGGCCTGATGCCGGGCGACGAGGGCGGCCGCGACGAGGACCTGCCGCTCGCGGCGAAGGCGGGGGTGCTCGTCGACTCCGGCGCGGCATCCGGTCACACGCCGGTCGATGGCGCGAAGCTGATCGTGGAAGAGCTCGGCGACCGCGCGGAGTTCACGATCAACTACCGCCTACGCGACTGGCTCATCTCGCGCCAGCGCTACTGGGGCTGCCCCATTCCGATCATCCACTGCCCCGACGACGGTGCGGTGCCGGCTGACCTCGACGAGCTGCCGATCCTGCTCCCCGAGGTCGACGACTACCAGCCGAAGGGCAAGTCGCCGCTCGCCGCGGCCGAGGACTGGGTGCGCACGACGTGCCCGAAGTGCGGGCGCACCGACGCGCGGCGTGAGACCGACACGATGGATACGTTCGTCGACTCCTCGTGGTACTTCCTGCGCTACGCCGATCCGCACAACCAGCACGAGCCGTTCTCCCGCGAGGCGGTCGACAAGTGGCTTCCGGTCGACCAGTACATCGGCGGCGTCGAGCACGCCGTGCTCCACCTGCTCTACGCGCGCTTCTTCACCAAGGTGCTGCACGACCTCGACATGGTCGGCTTCCGCGAGCCGTTCGCGAACCTGTTCACGCAGGGCATGATCAACCTCGACGGCAAGAAGATGAGCAAGTCGCGCGGCAACCTCGTGGAGCCGCTCGCCTACGTCGAGAAGTACGGTGCGGATGCGCTGCGCACCTACATCCTCTTCCTCGGTCCGCCCGAGCAGGATGCCGACTGGCAGGACAACGGCATCGAGGGCACGCGCCGGTTCCTCGACCGGCTCTGGCGCTTCGCCCAGACGGTCGCGCTCGAGGCCGGCACCGACGGCGGCGCGGTCGAGTGGCCGAGCCCGGAGGAGGTGGCGACCGACGACCTGTCGCGCGAGCTCGCCGCTGCGGCGCACACCGCGATCCGCAAGGTGCGCGACGACATCGATCCACGCTTCCAGTTCAACACGGCGATCTCCGCACTCATGGAGCTCGTGAACGCCGGCACGAAGCTCATCGTCACCGACCGGGAGTCATTGACAGGTGCCGACGTGCCCATGGTGCGCCTGCAGACGGCGCGCGCGGCAGCGCAGGCCGCGGTCAGCCTCACGCAGCCCTTCGCGCCGCACGTGACGAGCGAGCTGTGGGATGCGCTCGGTGGTACGCACGGCATCTGGGACGAGCCGTGGCCGACGCACGACGAGGCCTACCTCGCGACCGACACCATCACGCTCGCCGTGCAGGTCAACGGCAAGCTGCGTGGTCAGGTGGAAGTGGCGACCGACGCTGACAAGGAGACGATCCTCGCGGCGGCCAAGGCCGACCCCAAGATCGCGACGCAGCTCGAGGGCATGTCAGTCGTCAAGGAGATCGTGGTGCCCGGCCGGCTCGTGAACCTGGTGGTCAAACCCGGCTGACCGGTCAGAATCCGAAGCCGTCCATCGCCGCCATGCGTGCGGCGGCGAGCCCCCGCGCGCCTTCGCGTGCGATCGGTTCCGTGCGCGCTACGCCGCCGAACCCGCCCGGCACGTACGGGTGGAACTCGTACCGGCCCGTGAGCAGCTGCGCCAGCCGCTCCTGCATCCCGACCCGGAACGAATCGGGCGAGACGAGCGTGCCGCGTCCGCCCGGACCGGCGACGAGGTTCGCATGCAGTTCGTCGATCCGCGCGGGGGTGAGGTTCCGACGGATGTGCGCGACGACCTCGGGGTCGAGGTCGACGTGGGTGGCACCTGACGGGCCCTGGTAGCTGCCCAGGGCGGGCCGCAGCGTGGTGCCGCCGTGCACGCCGAACACGCCGCGACCGCTCAGCCCGAAGTCGATCGCGGTGACCGCGCCCGTGGCACCCGGGCGAGCCTGGTCGACGACGAGGTTGCTCGGGTTGCGATCGGGGTTCGCGAGCAGGTAGTCGAGGCTGCCGAGGAGCTGTCGTTCGATGCGCCCGGCGGTCGCGGCCTCGACCGGCGTGAGCCCCGAGCCGGGGGAGGCGAGGTGGCGGATGGTGAGCGCCGTGTCGAGGTAGGCGGCATCACGGGCCGCGTTCCCGGGCCCGCCGCCGGGCCGGAACTCGATGCGGGCAGCAGCAGCGTCGAGGGTCGTCGCCGGCACGAGGTCGTCGAGGCCGAGGCTGCGGGCCAGCTGCGCTCCGAAGTGTTCGACCGCACCACCCTGGCCGTGCGTCTTGAGCACGGCCTGCACGTCGGTCGCGGGATCGGTGGACAGTGCGTAGCGGTAGAGCATGCCGTTCATGCCTTCACCGACTGCGTGCTTCGTCGCCTCCTGCAGCGTGCCCGTCGCCAGCGCGCGCTGGCTCGCGCCTGCATCACGCGTTGCGATGATGCGTCCCGCATCGAGTGCATCGCGCAGCGCTCCGGTCGGACGAAGTGGCGCGTCGCCCAACGCCTCGACCGCACGCGCGGCGATGCCGCCAGGCGCCGCGAGGTCGCGCAGGACCGACGGCAGGTCGGCCTGGGCGAGTGGCTGGACGAGCGCTGCATCATGCGCGATCGCACCGAGTGCAGGTGACGCCTCGTGCACGGCGGCCGTCAGGGCGGTCCGGAGGACCTGGGTGGTCGGGGGAATCGAAGTCATCTAGCCGCCGAACCCGAACTGGTGCCGCGCCGCCATGACGTTGCGGAAGCCGCGCACTTCCATCGCGCGTGTCGGCGAGGCGACCGGGGTCAGTGCATCACCGAGGTAGGGCGACGCCACGTAGCCGCCGTGTTCGAGCAGCGCCGCGAGACGGGTGGTGATGCCCTCGCGGAACCGTGGGTTGCGCGCCGCGAGGAACTGGCGCTCGCCCTGGGTATCGGGAGTGGTGCGCGCGAAGCCGCTCGCGCCGTAGACCTCCGCGTGCAGCTCCTCCACCCGTGCAGGTGTCAGTCGGCGCTCGATGTAGCGGACGACCGCCGGGTCGAGGTTGACCACCCCGTCGCCGGCGTCGGACTGGAAGCGTCGCAGGGCCGGGCTGATGACCGAGCCGCCCTCGGCCCGCGCGCCGCGACCGACCAGGCCGAAATCGATGAACGACACGCGGCCGGATCCTCCCACGTCGACGAGGCCGTTGTTGGCGTGTCGATCGATGTTGGCGGTCAGGTAGTCGGTCGCCTGGAGGAGCTGGCGGTCGACGCGTGCGGCCTGCGCAGCCTCGGCCGGGGTCAGGGAGCCGTCGCCGAGGTAGCTGATCGCCAGCGCCTCGTCGAGCTGCGCGTTGGTGACCACACCGGCCTCGCGGAGCGTGACCCCGGGACGGAATTCGATCCACGCCGAACCGTCGGGGCGGCGACCGACGGCCGGTACGAGGTGATCGATGCCGAGTGCGCGACCGAACTTCCAGCCGAACGTCTCCTGGGGGGCGCCGGCATCCGCCGACTTCACGACCGCGGAGACGGAGGTGCCGTCGGCGGCGACCGCTTCTGCGCGGAACAGCTCCCCACTCGAGAAGGGCTGCCCGGGTGGGCCGCTGCCCATCGAGCGCAGGTTCGTCGGCGCGCCGGTCCGCAAGAGCTCCTCGAGCGCATCGAGGCGTGCGGGATCTCCCGTCCGCAGGAGCCGTCCGGCGTCGAGCGCGTCGCGCACCGGTCCCGTCAACTGGAGCGGACCGTCACCGAGTTCGCGCAGCGCCTGGGCCGCGACCGGTCGCAACCGTTCGAGGCCGTGTGTCGCGAGGGCGAGTTCGGCCGGGGCACGAGTCGCGACGTCCGCCGCAGCCGGAGCTGCGACGGTACGTGCAAAGTTGTGCATGGTTCCCGTTGCTGGCTGCAGCGACGTGATGACTGTCCCCCGAAGAATCCCCTGGGGCGTGCGTGATGCACGCCCTCATCAGGTTGTCGGATGACGCCCCGGCGTCGTTGCAGCCGTGGTGGACCCCTGGATCAGGCAGGAACGCCCGGAGGCAGCGGCGGGCCGGACGGCGGAGCGGTTCCACCGCCGCCGGACGTGCCGGGTGCCGTCGGCTGTGAGCTGATCGGCGGCGTCGTGCCCGGCGTCGTCGGGACCGTGGGCGTCGTGGTCGTCGGCGGAATCGTGGTGGCCGGAGGCGTGGTCGTCGCCGGGGGAGTGGTCGGCGTGGCGCCGCCACCCGTGGCCTGCTGGCTCAGGAGCGCGACGAGCTGGTTGAGCACGGCGACGAGGTTCTTGAGCACGGTCGCGATCTGTGCCTGCTGGTCAGCGGGCAGTGCACTCGTGCCACCGCCGCCGGCGACTGCCGTGGCACCGGCCGACGCGCCTGCCACCGAACTGGGCGCGTTCGTTGCGCTCGGCGCTGCGGGCGTCGCGACCGCTGGTGACGGAGTGGCGGGAGGTGTGATCGCCCCACCGCCGATGCTCGTCGGTGCGGTGGTCGGCGCGCCCGGTGCTGCGCCTGCCGTGGTGGTCGGCGCGGCGGTGGCGCCGCCGCCCTGGAGCACCGCAGGCGCGGGTCCACAATCGATAGCTGCTCCCATGAAGTCCATCCCCTCGTACTTCCCATGCCGCGACTCGAGCGGCGTCCGGCTCCAGTGAACGACGACTGCGGCGGAGCGACAAGGGGGATCTGCGCCGTACTGCGTGAGGCAGGCCTCAGGAGGTGACGGCACCGACCGGCTCGAGCGGCACCAGCTCGAAGTGGTCGACGTCGACGTAGCCGCGATCGGTGAGCTTGAGCGACGGGATCACGCTGAGCGCCAGGAAGCTGAGCATCATGAACGGCGCGTCGACGGTGACGCCCTGCGCGCGCAGCAGCGCGTGGAGCCGGTCGACGGCATCCGCGACCTCGATTGGCGGACGATCGCTCATCAGCCCCGCGACCGGAAGCGCGAGTTCGTCGACGACCACGCCGTCACGCGCGACGGCGATGCCGCCCCCGATCTCGGCGAGGCGGGCTGCAGCGGCCTGCATCGAGGCGTCGTCGGTGCCCACCACGACGAGGTTGTGCGCGTCATGTGCGACGGTCGAGGCGAACGCGCCCGACCTGAGCCCGAACCCGGCGACGAACCCGACGCCCGAGCGTCCACTCGCCTGGTGCCGCTCGAGCACGGCGAGCTTGGCGACGCCCTGCTCCGGGTCGGCGACGTATGCACCGTCCACGATCGGCAGCGTGGCCACCATGTGGTTGGTGAGGAGCTGGCCATCGAGCGCCTCGATCACGCGCACGTGACCGTGCTCGGCCTCGACCGTGGCGTCGGCCCGGAAGGTCGCCAGCGTCGGCGCCGCGACCCGCACCGTGTCGCGCACCGCATCGGGCGCGCGGCGGAACTGCTCCCCCAGGAGCGACCCGTCGGCCGCGACCTGGCGACCGCCCACCCACACGCCCGTGGGCGCGATCGTGGTGAGGTCGGGCAGGAGCACGACATCGGCGCGCCCACCCGGCACGAGCGTGCCGTAGCCCGCCTCGACGAGCCCGTGTGCGAGCGCCGGATGCAGCGTCGCGAGCACGAGCGCGGTCTCGGCATCGACGCCGCCGGCGATCGCCACCCGGATGAGGTGGTCGATGTGCCCCTCGCGCAGCAGGTGGTCGGGCTCCCGATCGTCAGTGCAGAACGCGCAGAACTCCGGGCCATGTTCGAGCACGAGGGGGAGGAGGTCGCGCAGGTTGTGGGCGTTCGACGCCTCGCGAAGGAGCACCCACATGCCGCGACGACGCTTGTCGAGCGCCTCCGCCACCGTCGTGCTCTCGTGGTCGGAGCGGATGCCCGCCGCCGCATATGCGTCGAGTTCGCGCCCCCGCAGCCCGGGCGCGTGGCCGTCGGCGTGCGTCGCCCCACGTGCCCGCACCTTCGCGAGCTCGTCGGGGTCGCCCGCCACGATCGCCGGGAAATTCATCAGCTCACCCACGCCGAGCGCCCGCGGGTGCTCGAGCAGCTGCTCCATGCCGGCCAGGTCGATGCGCGCGCCCGCGCTCTCGAACTCGCTCGCCGGCACGCAGCTCGGCACCATGAACCAGCACGACAGCGGGGCGCCCTCGGCTGAATCCATGAACCAGGTCGTGCCGTCGACGCCGAGCACGTTGCCGATCTCGTGGGGCTCCGCGACCACCGTCGTCGTGCCGCGCGGCACCACGATCGAGGCGAACCCGTCGACGGTGAGCTTCGAGCTCTCGATGTGCACGTGTGCGTCGATGAAGCCCGGAACCACGTACTGGCCCGACGCGTCGACGACCGTTCGCGCCGGCGGCATCGCCATGCCGGCTGCGGCGTCGGTCACCCGCTCCACGACCGCCGCGACCCGCTCCCCGACGACGTAGACGTCGGCGGCGAGCCACTCGCGCGTGTGCACCGCGAGCACCTGCCCGCCGAGGAACGCCACGTCGGCGGGCTCGTCGCCGCGCGCTACCGCCGCGAGATGGGCGACGTCGTGGTCGGCGGCGATGCTCACAGGTGTGCCTCGGGTTCGGTGGAGCTGACTCGTGCGACGCGCCTACGCGCGTGCGTTGGGGGCATAGTAATCCAACGGCGTGACGCGGTCTCTTCCCGAACGGGGCGATCTGGCGTACGCTGGAGCTGCGGCCGCCCGATGGCCGCTTCAAGCACACGTCCCGCACCCACTTCCCGGAGCTGCCCCCATGCGTCGCGCCCGCCTCTTCACCATCTCACTCCTGCTGCTCCTCGTCGCCCTGCCGACGGGTGGTGCGATCGCCGCCGAGCCCAACGCGGTCGATGACCCAGTGGCCATCTTCAACGACGACGCTCCCGAGGTCGGGGGAGCTGGCGACGCAGCCGTGGCGGGCATCGCCGCCGCGACCGTGGAGGACGAGCCGGCAGTGACGGCCACAGCGGCCGCCGCGCCCCCCGCCGCGCCCGCTGCCACGACCGCCTCCGCTGCTCCCAGGTATCGAGCCGCAGCGACGCAGCAACTGCCGTTTACGGGCATCGATTCTGGTCTGATTCCGGTCATCTCGCTTCTGGCATCGCTGCTGCTGAGCGGTGGCGGGCTGCTCCATTTCGCGGCCGGATCCCGGCGTCGCGACCCCTCCGCACGCACCTGACGCGAAACTCCTCGAAGCCCGGTCGGGTCGTCGCATCGGTCACGGGCGCCCGTTTGCTCGTTGGGCCACTCGGCCCATGCTTCACTGCAATGCACGCAGCATGCCGCGAACCGGCTCAAGCTGGGTGATCCTCCCACCCGATTACCCTCAGACGTGGTGTGCTGCGATTCGGGCGCGGCACCACGCCGTGAAAGGGTCTGGACGACTGCAATGGCGCTCCGCGCCTCCGTGACATCTCGCCGTGTCTTCGCCGTGACTGCGTGCTTCGTGCTCGTGGGCCTGTCGACGTTCGTCGGTGGCGCTGGCGCCGCTGATCGGCGCAGCGATGCCGAAATCGTATCGAGCGGCGACCTCGCCCTCGACCTGCAGGCGCCCCTGCTCGCGGCGCTGCGCGATCGCCTCCCGGCCGGTCTCGAAGGCCGCATCGTCGCACCGGCCTCGCAGTTGAGCAGCACGACGAGCTGGGCGCAGCTCCCCGACACCCTCGACGGTCGTGTTCGACTCGGCGTGCCGAAGTCGAACGCCCTCACCACCGCCGGTTGGCAGATGCTCGACACGCCGGCCGACCTGAACCGGATCAACGTCTCCGGCGGCGCGGCCTACCTGGGGCACGAGTGGGACGTGCTGCAGATGGTCGACACCGACCGACTGCGCGAATACGTGGTGGTCAACGAACACCAGGGAGCGAAGACGTGGCGTTGGCGCCTCTTCACGACCGGCACGGTGGCCCACCCGGTGCTGCGTGCAGACGGCACCGTCGACCTCGGAGGCGGCTACCTGCTGCAGCCACCGAAGCTGCTGGGCGCCGACCTCGCGCCACTCACGAAACACGTTGCCTGGAAGCTCGCCGGCGACGTCCTCTCGCTGTCGTTCAGCGACGTCGACCTCGCGCTGCCGTACGTGATCGATCCTGACGCGACGCCGCCGACCACGAACTTCGTGCAGTGGAGGGAGACGTCGCCGTATGCGCACTACGACTCGAACGTCGACCTGACCAGGCTGTGGTTCAACCCGACGTACACGGGCAGCGCCGTCGCGTCGGTCAACGCCGCCGACCCCGACACGGGCGTGAACTTCGTGAGCTGGCCGACCGGTCCGACGGGATGGACCCCGCCCGGAGGCGACGACAGCGCTGCGCTCGATGCACCCGGCCTGGTCGCGACGTATTGGGACAACTCGCAGGCCGCCACTTACCCCGGAACGAACTTCACGGGCCCGGCATACACGCGCAACGACCCCGACATCAACTTCAACTGGGGCACGGGCACACCATATGCCGCGCTGGGCGTCGACAGCTTCTCGGTTCGTTGGACCGGCAAGCTCGAGGCTCCCGAGACGGGCGTCTACCACTTCCAGACCACGAGCGACGACGGCGCGCGCATGTGGGTCGACGGGGTGGAGCAGGTCAGCGCGTGGACCGAGCAGAGCTCGACGTCGTGGACCGGGTGCGCAGGCGGCATCAGCCTCACCGCCGGCGTGCAGTACGACTTCACGATGGAGTTCTACGAGAACGGCGGTGGAGCCGAGGCGCGCGCGCGATGGCTGTTGCCGAGCCAGACGGTCAGCTACCAGACACCCACCGGCTGCACGACGGGGTCATCGCCTCCGGTGCGACACCAGGCTGGTTACACCGGTGGCGGCTCCGCAACCTACCCGACGATTCCGTCGAACTGGTTCACGGTCGGCGGTGGGCAGTACGACCGCACCTACGTGTGGGGCGTCGGTGCCTCGGGCGGTACGGTCAACGCGACCGCGACCAACAACGGGGGACCGACGACGACGACGAACGTTCCGTTCACGATGTCGGCCGACGACACGCAGCCCGCATCCAGCGGGTCGATCGCGACGACGACGACGGGATGGAGCACGTCGAACGCCCCGATGCTGTCGATTCCGCCCGCGACGGCGTACACCGATGCGGGCTCGGGCCCGACGGGCCTCGGTGCCGATACGTACGCCAATGCTGCAAATGCGAGCCTCCGCCGTGTGGAGCGACGCACGGGATCGGCCGACGGCCTCGGCGGCTGTGGTGGGTACGGCGTCTGGAACCTGGCCACGACCGACCCGGCGGGAACGACGCTCACGAGCCCCGGTGGCGCGCTGACGGCGGGTCAGTGTGCGCAGTTCCGTTACGTCGTGGTGGACCACGTCGGGAACGAGTTGGTCCAGCAGGCACCCGGGTTCTACGGCTACGACGATCCGGGCTTCGTGATCACGCCAGGTGGTCCCTTGTCGGTCGACGAAGCCGGCGTCACGACGGCGACCTACACGGTCGCTCTCACGACCCCGCCGAGTTCCTCCGTGACGTTCACGATCACGCCCGACGACCAGGTGACGATTTCTCCCGCGCCGAGCATCACCTTCACGCCGGGCAGCTGGGCGACCCCCCAGACGGTCTCGGTCGGCGCCGTGGACGATTCGCTCGTCGAGGCATCAACCCACACGGGCACCATCGCCCACTCGGTGACGAGCGCCGATGCCACCTATGCGGCGGTGGTGCCCGCGCCCATGTACGTCGACGTGACGGACGACGACACGCCGAACGTTGTGGTGACGCAGGCGCCGCCCGTCGAGGTGACCGAAGGTTCGCTCGCCGGCAACACGACGTACACCGTGCAGTTGGGCGCGCAGCCCGTGGGTGACGTGACCATCACGCCGACGGCCGACGCCCAGGTGACGGTACTCCCGGCCTCCGCGACGTTCACCAACACCGACTGGAACACGCCGCAGACCTTCACGGTGACCGCGGTCGACGACGACCTCGACGAGCTCGATCCCCATCCGGGCAACATCACGCACGCCGTGACGAGCACCGATCCGCTCTGGGCGTCGCTCACGACCGCCGCTCCGGTCGCTGCGATCGTGCACGACGACGACGTCGCCGGCGTGATCGTGACCCAGAGCGGTCCATACACGCTCAGCGAGGACACCCCCGCCGCGACGGTCAGCTACGCCGTCAAGCTGTCAACCGAGCCGACCGGGTCGGTCGACGTCACGCTCACGGTGCCGGGCGACCTCAACGC
>JAOPYW010000017.1 GCA_025964405.1 Thermoleophilia bacterium
TGCACGGGAGCATCTCCCACGTCGCGGTCAACGCGTTCATCATCTACCTCGCCGGACGCTGGGCGGAGCGGCTCGCGGGCCGCGGGCTCATGGTCGCGGTGATCGCGTGGTCGATCATCGGCACGTCGCTCGGGGCCCTGCTGCTCGACCCGCGGGTGGTGTCGGTCGGAGCGTCGGGGGTCGCCTTCGGCATCCTCGGGTGTGCGCTCGTCATCGATCCGAAGGCCCGCACGCTCGCGGGTACGATCGCCCGCACGTTCGCGATCATCAACATCGTCTCGACCTTCCTCGTGCCCGGCATCTCGGTCGGCGGGCACCTCGGTGGGCTCGCGGCCGGTGCCCTCGTCGCGATCCTCGGCTGGAGCCGCACCCCGACCGACGACCAGCCCCTGGGCGCGCCCCGGCGCGTCGCGGTGCCAGTGGTCGCGGGGCTGGGAGTGGCGGCGCTGATCGCACTCGCGCTGTTCGACGTCGTTGCGCCCGGCACGGCCGCGCAGTGGGGGGAGGCGACCGCACTGTGGTTCGTCGGACACTGAACCCGCTCCGTGTTTGTCGAGGCGGCGTGCTGCGCATGACCTGCAGCATGCCCCGCGTGCCCGCCCTCCTGACCGTGCTCCTCCTCGCGCTGCTCGCGAGCGGCTGCACGACCACCGAGCAGCTCGACTCCGGCGGCGCACCGCACGGGGTCGCGGCCACGGTGCGCACCACCACCTTCACGTCCCTCGCGCGGCTGACGCCGACCGTCGACCCCGCGACCGGCACCCCCGCCCCGATCCTCACGGCCGCGCGGGGTGAGCGCGAGGGCTTCCAGCTCGTGGCCTGGGCCGACCGGGGCTCGCCCCGCGTGGTGCTCGTCACGCGCGCCCTCATCGGCCCGGACGGCTCGCGCATCCCGGCCCGCCGCGTGCGTGCGATGGTCGAGCAGCCCGTCACGGTCGAGCGTGGCTCGCCGGCCGGCCGGCGCGGACAATACCTCGATGCACTCATCCCGGCTGCGCGCCGCGACGTCGTGCTGGGCCCCGACCAGCGCCTGATCGCCTGGATCGACGTGGAGGTTCCGGTCGGCACGGCGCCCGGCACCTACCGTGGCGCGGTGGAGCTGCGCACGAGCACGAAGTCGGGTCGACATGCGACCGGCGCGGAGGGCCTGCTCGCGAGCGTGCCGGTGGAGCTGGTCGTGCGCACGACGACGTTGCCCGATCGTCCGACGCTGGCGTCGAGCATCGGCGTCGACGCGAGCCAGCTCATCCGGTTCGAGGGGGTCGAGGCGGGATCGCCGGAGCTGCGCACGACGATGGACCGCTACGCCCGCGTGCTGGCCGAGGCGCGGCTGTCGATTGCCGACGTCGACGCGCTCCCGCCCACCGGCGTCGCGGGTGCCAGCGGCTCGGCGGCCGACGCCGATCACCTCCGGCGGGTCTTCGAGCGTCGCGGCGTCGCCAGCGTACGGATCCCCTTCTACATGACGTACCCCTTCGACGACCCGCTCGGAGCCGACCGACCCCGCGCCCTCGCCTACCTGCGTGGCGCAGCGAAGTGGGCTCGTGCGAACGGCCTGTTCGATCGGGCCTACGTCTACGCGATCGACGAGCCCGACACCGCGCGGGCCGGTGAGGTGCGTGAGCTGCACGAACTCGTGCACGAGGCGGATCCGAAGCTGCGGCTGCTCGTGACGCGGGAGCGGTCGGCGAAGGAGTTCGCGGGCGTGGTCGACATCTGGACGCCGAACATCTCGGCGGGTCGCTTCCGAGTGGCCGACGTGGTCGCGGCGCGTCGGGCGGGCCAGTCGACGTGGTGGTACCCGTCGATCACCACGTGGCAGCCGCAGCCGTCGATGTTCATCGACGACGTGCGCCCGGCGCCGCGCGCACTCGGGTGGCTGGCGTGGCGCTACGGGGTCGAGGGACTGCTCTACTGGAGCGCCACGCACTGGCACGACGTCGACGACCCGTACCGCGACCCGGCGACCTACCGCGAGACCGACGTGGTCGGCAACGGCGACGGTGTGCTGCTCTACCCGGGCGCGCCGGTCGGGCACCCCGGCACGCCGTCGCGGAGCGTGCGACTGCTCCAGCTGCGCGACGGCATCGAGGACCACGACCTGTTGACCCTCGCAGCCTGCAACGGCACGGCTGCACAGCGCGTGCGACTGACACGCATGGCGACCGTCGTCGCGCCGTCGATGACATCGATCGCCCCGACCGACGCGAACGTCGGCGCGCTCCGCGAACTGGGGTTCGACGTGCTCGAATCGGCAGCCAAGGCAGGTCGATACGATCCCGAATCGACTGCTCCGGCCTGCGCGTCGTAGGCGCGACGGAGCGGCAGCGCGCTAGCGGGCGAGTCGCTTCGCGACGAGCTCCACGGCCTTGGCGTCGACGAGGTCGCCGAACCGCGCGTGCCCGGTCACGGCCGTGAGGTCGGCCATGGCCTGCACGCGCTCCGTGAGCGCGGCTGTCATGCCCGCGAGCGACGACGAGCCGAGTTGTTCGTTGGCCCAGCCGGCGGCGCCGTCGATGCGTGCCGCGAGTTCGTCGGCGTCGAGCGCCAGGTCGGCCGCGATGTCAGCGGCGACCTGCCGGGCGGTGTGGTCGTGGGGGAGCTCCTCGACGGAATCCTGGTCGAACCGCCAGACGAGCAGCGACGAGCCCTCGAGGTCGGCGCGGTGCCGCTCGGCGGCCAGGCGCGCGTAGTCGCGGCCGTCGAACGCGGTTCCCGCGGCGGGCGCGCAGACCTGGGTGCCCGGGGAGCGGCCGGCATCGAGCACGGCTCCCCATTCATCGGTGACCACCCACACGAACCCCGGCGGCAGGAGCAGGGCGACGGCACGCGCGGCCGGCATGACCGGCACGCCTGAGCGGCCTGCGGCGTGGCGGATGAGTTCGGCCGGGCGCTCGAGCGCGTCGAAGCCCTCGAGCCAGGCTCGGGGCAGGAGCAGCTCGCGTGCGAAGGCGTTGGCTTCGCCCTCGACCAGGTCGTGGCCGGTCACCGGCAGCTCGCGTGGTCGTGAGCTGACGTCGCAGGGCACACCCAGTGGGTGCCAGCCGAGGAGCACGTGGCCGAGCGCATGCGCCACTGCGAAGCGTCGGCGATCAGGTGTGGCCGACAGCGACCGCTGGATGACGATGCGGGGCGGATCGCCCGGTACCGGAGCATGGAGCGTCAACGAATCGGTGCGTCCCGGCAGCTCCTCCTCCACGAGCACGGCGTGGCGCTGAGCGACCTCGTCGACGTTGAAGGGTGTCGTGAGCAGCAGGTCCTGCGACAGCTCGCGAGCGACCCGCCGTGCGACACGATAGGCGGAATCAGGCATGGGTCGCGATCCGCCCCGTGGGGTCGCCGTCGGTCGCGTTGCGGCCGCGTACCGCGCGCTCGACGTCGTCGCGGCAGCCCTCGACCTCCGCCATCAGGTAGGGATCGGTCGCGTCGGCGGCGAGCCGCATCGAATACGCCTCGACGCGGGCCTGCGAATCCAGGGCGAGCGGCCCGGGGCGGTCGAAGCGCCGTGCGTGCAGGATGTAGCGGAGCGCGTCGGGCGAGCCGGCGACGAGCACGAGCTCTGCGGCGTCGAGACCCAGCGCCACGTGCAGCGGGCGCTTCTGGTCGCCGGCCTGCCACGTGCGCACTTCGTCGCCGAACGCATCGAGGCGGATGTCACCGTCGAGGACGCGATCGACGAACGACGCTGTGGAGGTACGGGGGCGGCTCATCGCTCAATCGTCCCACACGCGGAGCAGGTGCACCACGTGTGCAGGTCGACTGTCGAGGTCAGCCGAGCAGGTCGTGGAAGGTCATCACGACGAGGGCCACCACGCAGGCGGCCAGGAACACGGCGGGAAAGACGGCATCGAAGTCGCGCATGGTGAGCTCTTTCACGAGAAGGGGGCGAGCCCGCCGAGCCTATCAGCGTGCCCGCCCCCGTCGTCGGAGTCGTGGTGCCGGTCAGCTGAGCGAACGCTCCATGGCGGTGGCACGCAGGTCGTCGGATCGCCGTTCGGCGAGCACGGCGAGTCGGTCGAGGAACCCGGCGATCGTGCGCCATTCGGCGTCGGACATCGCAGACCCCATCGCCGCCAGCTCGTCGTAGAACGGCTGCGAGATGCGGTCGAAGCTCTCGACGGCCTTCGGCAGCAGCTGGAGTACCGTGCGGCGACGATCGTGGTCGTCGGCCACGCGGACCACCCACTGGGCTGCTTCGAGGCGGTCGACGAGGCTGGTCACCGCAGCGCGCGAGAGGGAGATGCGCGCCGCGAGTTCGCTCATGGGCATGGAGCCGTGCACGCGAAGCTGCGAGATGGCCATGCGTTCGTGGATTCCGAGGTCGGCGATCGTGCGCCACTGGGTGCGCAGCGACTCCACCGCGATGGTGGAGCGGTCGAGCAGCTGCGGAAACTGTGCTCGATCGCCGGTCACGGCTGGACGTGTGCTGTCAGGTCGTGCTGAGATGCGGCCCATCTCCTTCAGGGATGCGGTCATGGTGATCACTCGTTTCGTTGGCTTCTGACGATTCGATACCCGGTCCGACGAGCGCTATCGCTGCGGGTTGTGAACGGTGGGGAAGGTTCACGGAGTTCCGCGCGGGCTTGCTACTGGTCCAATGGAGCAACGTACGGTGGCGTCGCACGGTCGGATGTCGGACTCGACGCGGAATCACCAGCTTTTCCCCCAACTGCCGCTCCGGGTTCACGCCGAACTCGCCTGCGCGCGGCCGACCTGCGAGGCTTGCGTCCATGACCGACGTCGCCGAGCCGCCCGTAACGTCAGCCGGATCCCGCTCCGGGGGCCTGCGCGTCCTCATCGTCGGAGGCGGCGGGCGCGACCACGCGCTCGCCACGGCGCTCGCCGCGTCGCCGCTGCTCGGCGAGCTGCACGCAGCGCCCGGCAACGCCGGCATCGCCGAGGTCGCCACCTGCCACCCCGTGCGATTCGACGACCGAGCGGCGATCGTCGAGATCGCCCGCGGGCTCGACCTCGACTTCGCGATCGTCGGCGCCGAGGACCTGCTCGTCGCGGGCCTCGCGAGCGAGCTGCAGGCGGCCGGGGTCCCGTGCCTCGGGCCGAGCGTGGGTGCGGCGCGCCTGGAGGGCAGCAAGGTCTTCGCGAAGCAGCTGATGGAGCGCGGCGAGGTGCCCACGCCCGACTGGGAGGCATGCACCGACGTCGCAACCGCGCACGCCGCGATCGCCCGCTTCGGGGGAGCCGTCGCCGTGAAGGCCGACGGGCTCGCGGCCGGCCTCGGCGCATTCGTCTGCCCCACGACCGAGCTCGCGCACGCGGCCGTCGACGCGCTCCTCGTCGAGCGCCGGTTCGGGGTGAGTGGCGACACCGTCGTCATCGAGCGACTGGTCGCGGGCGACGAGGCGAGCGTCATGGCGATCGTCGACGGCACACGGGTCGTGCCGCTCCCCGCCGCGCGCGACTACAAGCGGCTCGGCGATGACGATGCCGGGCCCAACACCGGCGGCATGGGCGCGCACGCGCCGAGCACCGACATCGCGCCCGACGCCGCCGCCGACCTCGCGCGCGCCGTCATCCAGCCCATCGTCGACCAGCTCGCCGCCGACGGTACGCCGTTCCGCGGCGTGGTCTACGCCGGCGTGATGCTGACGGCCGACGGCCCCCTCGTGCTCGAGTACAACTGCCGGTTCGGCAACCCCGAGACCCAAGCGCTCGTGCGGGTGCTGGGCGCCGACCTGCTCGACCTGCTCCACCGCGCGGCCGTCGGCTCACTCGACGGCATCGACGCCGTGCCGGTCAACGGCGCCGCCGTCGCGGTCTGCATCGCGGCCGAGCACTACCCTGACCTCCAGCTGGAGCCCGCCCCCGTGCGCGTGAGCGGGCTCGACGCGGCCCGCGGCATCGAGGGTGTGGAGCTGTACTACGGGCTGAGCGAGCCGGTGCGCGACACCACCGATGCGATCGACGCAGCAGGCGGCCGGGTGATCACGGTGAGCGCGTGGGCGCCCGACGTCGCCACCGCCATCGACCGTGCCTATGCCGCCGCAGCACTCGTGCAGCTCCCGGGTCGACACCTGCGCCGCGACATCGGGCAGCCCGCCCTGGCTCGGGTCTAGGCGCTCGGGGTCGGCGCGCGGCGCTCCGCGACCGTGCCGGTCGCCAGTTCGGCGACGAGGTCGTCGGCGGTCAGGCCGAGCGGCGCGAGCGGCCGAGCCACGAGCGTCGCCGACTGACGGCGCGGGATGAACAACGCGCCGACGGCGCCCAGGCCGACGACGCCGGCCCCGATCCACGTCGCCGCCTCGAGACCGTCGACGAACGCGGTCGGCGACCCGTAGCCGCCCACGTGTGAGAACACGCTGGCGAGCACCGCCACGCCGAGCACCCCGCCCACCTCGCGGATCGCGTTGTTGGCGCCGGAGGCCTTGCCCTCCTCGCTCGGCCGCACCGTGCTGAGCACCACGTTCGAGACCGGTCCGAAGAAGAGCGCCATGCCGATGCCACTCACCACGAACCCGCCGACGAGTTCGACGTACGGCACGTCGACGCGGGTGACGGCGGCGACCCAGGCCAGCCCAGCCGCCAGGAGCGCCATGCCGACCGCGATGATGCGGCCGCCACCGACGCGGTCGCTCAGGGCGCCGGCGATCGGGGTGACGAACATCGGCATGATCGTCCAGGGGAGGATGCGGATGCCGCTCTGCAGCGGTGACAGGCCCTGCACCACCTGGAAGAACTGGGTCAGCAGGAAGACCGAGCCGAACATCCCGAAGTAGAGCGCGAGCGAGGCCACGTTCGCCGCGGCGAACGCCCGGTCGCCGAAGAAGCGCATCGGCAGCATCGGAGCCGCAGTGCGCAGCTCCCAGAGCACGAAGCCGACGAGGAGGGCCGCGCCAGTCACGAGCGCGGCGATGATCTCGGCCGAGCCCCAGCCCTGGGCGTTTCCTCGCACGAGGCCCCAGACGACCCCGAGCAGGCCGGTCGACGCGAGCGCCACGCCCGGCAGGTCGAGCGAGCGCTCGGCGCCATGGCTCTCGCGCAGGTGGAGCAGGGCGAGCGGCACGATCGCGAGCCCGATCGGAACGTTGAGCCAGAAGATCCACTGCCAGCTGATGCCTTCGACGATCGCACCACCGACGACCGGTCCGAGTGCGACCGCGAGACCGCCGACGCCACCCCACGCGCCGAGAGCGAGACCGCGCCGGGCCGGCGGCACCACCGCCGACAGGAGGGTCAGGGTCAGCGGCAGCGCGATCGCACCGCCGGCGCCCTGCAGCGCGCGAGCGGCGATCAGGCTGCCGACGTTCGGGGCGACCGCGGCGAACGCGGATGCGAGCGTGAAGGTGCCGAGCCCGAGCGCGAACATGCGGCGCCGACCGAAGCGATCACCGAGCGCCGCGCCGGTGAGCAGCAGCACGGCGAAGGTGAGCGTGTAGGCGTTGACCGTCCATTCGAGCTGCTCGAGCGTCGCCCCGAGGTCGTCCTTGATCACCGGCAGGGCGGTCGTGACGACCAGGTTGTCGAGCGACACCATGAACAGCGCCAGGGCGGTGACCACGAAGGTCCAGGCCAGGAGCGCGCGATTCGCGGCCGGTACCTGGTCGGTCGTGGGGGCCGGGGGCGTGGTGGATGTGGACATGGTGGTCTCCTGTGGTGGCCCGGCGGGCCGACTTGGTATTGATTGGTCACTCACATATGTGGCGAAAAAAAAGGGGTGGGTGGCGGCGCCGCCGCGGGGTGGTCAGGGGGAGTACCGCTCGGGACGGCAGCCCTCCATGAGCCGCGTTCCCCAGTCGACCGGGTCGCGATCGAGCCGCATCGACGTAGCGACGTTGAGCAGCATGCCGCGCGCGAAGAACAGCGAGATGGTCTCCTCGTCGGCTCCCGACACGCGCTCCACGTACTCGACCAGGCGGCGGTAGCCCGCGCGCATCGAGGCGCGTACGAGCTCGTCGTCACACGAGGCGTATCCGACGAGCTGGAGCTGGAGCATCATCGGATTCGCGAGGATGCGTTCACCGTACGCCTCGCCGATGGCCTGCAGCGCGGCTTCCCCCTGCAGGTCGGCGGCGGCGGTCGCGAACATCGCCAGCGTGTCGTCGAGGCACTGCTCGATCACGGCGAGGAACAGCTTGTGCTTGGAGCCGAACAGGCGGAAGACGTAGGGCTGGCTGATGCCGGCTGCGGCCGCGATGCGCTCCGTGGAGCCGCCCTCGTACCCCCGGGTCGCGAACTCGCGCGTGGCCACCTCCAGCACGTGCGTGCGCCGCTCGGATGCGGTGCTGCGGGTCGTGCCGGATGTGGGTGGGGTCGTCGTCATGTCGAGGGGATCACGCTTGTGATTGACCACTCACAAATATAGCACGCAGCGCGGAGCGCGCAAGTGCGCGGCGCAGGTCGCAGCCGCAGGCGGCGTGACGCGCTCAGTCGAGACCCGGGATCCAGCCGTGGGGAATCCATCCACGCCGCCAGGCGTACCACCCCAGCAGGGCGGCGAGTGCGATGGCGACCAACGCGCCGACGGCGAGCAGGGCCCGCTTGTGGCGGTAGGGCGCCCAGCGTTCGTCGTGCCACCGCTTGAGTGCGAGCTCGCCGGCGTCGAGCTTGCGCGCGACCCACTGCGACTGCCCGCACACGATGGCCAGGCCGAAGAAGACGAGGACCCAGTTCGGCCCCGGCAGCCAGAAGGTCACGGCCGAGGCGAGGATGAGCAGCGACCCGACCGCGAGCAGGGTGACGCGAACCGCGAACGAGCGCACGTGGCTGCGTTCGTAGACCTCGTTGAAGCGCGTGCCCGGTTCGGCGTCGCGGATCTGCTCGAGCTGGCGACGGATCCGCCCCACCTACGCGGCCCAGTCGACGGCGGACGCCGCGCGCTGCGCGACCAGGCGCTGCACGACATGCAGGTCGGTGAGTGGCAGTGAGAGGCAGGCGCGCACGGCGCTCGCGGCTGCATAGCGGTAGTCGTGCACGCCCCGCAGGTGCGTGGGCGACGGTGGCCGCGTCACGCGATCGAGCGTGCGGCGCGCCTGGAGCGCCGTCACGAGGGGGATCCACCCACGGCGATACCGCCGTGCGCTCGCCGGCATCGCCGTCGGAACCGTGTGCGCCTGGGGGCGCCAGACGAGCGAAGTGCCCGGGAGGTGTGCGACCGGGTCGTCGGCGTGGATGAGCACGATGTCACTCCGGTCGGGCGCGAGGTCGCGCTCGTCGAGCACGTCGCCCGAAGCCGCGAACGTCGTCACGCCGGCCCGTGCGTCGAGTGCCGCACGCAGGCGCGGGTCGGCGAGCGCCGGCCCCGGCACCCCGACCCAGATGACGTGCACCGCACACGACAGGTCGAGCAGGTCGGGGCGCTCGGCGAGTGCCACCAGCAGCGCCCATGCGCCGAGGCTCTCGGCCCACAGGATGATCGTCGTGTCGCGCGTGCGGCCCGCGGCCTCGACGCGTCGCGCCGCTTCGTCGACGAGTGCCGCGATCGACTGCGCGGCTACCGGCAGCGCGCGCACCGAGGCCTGCGAGCGCAGCACCCCGTACTGCAGCGCGATGCTGGCGCAGTCACCGCGTGTCCACGCCTCGACGGCCGTGAGCGCGGCGGCGTTCACCCAGCCGCTCCCCGTTGGCGACCCGAGGAGCAGCACGCCTGGTAGGCCGGAATCCCCGGCCTGGTCCTCGACGTCGTCGAAGACGGCCCGGCACCGATCGGCAAGGCTGCGGCCCGCGTCCAGCTCCCCAT
Organism: Thermoleophilia bacterium; assembly: GCA_025964405.1. GTDB lineage: Bacteria > Actinomycetota > Thermoleophilia > Gaiellales > SKUG01 > JAGQUL01. The sequence continues at coordinate 9,695 of JAOPYW010000017.1, forward strand.
AGGCACGGATCGGCTCGGCCACCGCGCCGGCATGCGCGTCGACCCCCCACGCGGCCGCCAGCGTGTCGCGATCGAGCGCGTCGGTGCGGAACCGCCTGGGTTCGTCGAGCAGTGCTGTGGGGCCGGTCGTCATCGGCTCGATGCTACCCGCACGAGGAGGTGGCCAAGCGACGCGCGTCGTGTAACCGCAGCAGCGCGGGGCACCGATCCCAGTGACCGGGATGCGTGCAGCCAGCCGCTCCCTCGACACATGTGAGGTACCGACATGACCGACGACATGCGCGAGACCGCCGAAGCCCTGCGGGACGGTGAGGACGTCGCCGCCGCGCGCCACCAGGCCGCCGTCGAACTCGAACAGGGGCTCGTCGCGCAGGAGCAACTGCTCGAGCGTGACACGGGCTCGCCGATCGTCGAGCAGGCCGACGGCGGTGCCACCGAGCGCGACGACGACGACGTCAGCGACGTGGTCACGGCGGGTGGGGGCGGCGGCTCGAACATGGGTGACGACCACGTGGGGTCAGACATCGGGTCGCCCGGCGCGGGCACCGATTCGAGCGAGACCCAGACCTCCTCGGGTGGCGCCGCCGGGCCGACGAGCGCCGATGCGGGCGTCGAGCTCGAGGGTGACGAGCGCGTGTTCGAGGGCGAGGGGCGCCATCCGCTCGAGGAGCAGTAGCGGTCGAGCCGGCGCGACGTGCGATCATGTGCGCATGAGCTCGAACGACACCGCCCCCTCCGACGACCAGCAGCAGGACATCGACGGCTTCGCAGATGCCCTCTACGAGCTCCTGCAGGCGCGCGGTCAGTCGCTCGGCGTGATGGACATAGCGCTCGAATCCGACGGTTGGTTCATCGACGTGGAGTTGATGTTCGCGGTCGGCCCCGACATGGGCGTGAGCGTGCACACGGGCGCGGGCGAGGCGCGCTACTGCGAGCTGGTCGGCGAGGATAGGGAGCGATGGCTCGACGGGCAGGTCGAGAACCTCGACGTGTTCGGCTCCGAGGCTGACGAGCATCGCGAGGCGCAGGCGATGCTCGTGCTGACGGGCCTGCTCGACGCGCGGCGTCCGCTGCTCACGAAGGCGTAGGCGGCGACGCGGGGGAGCCGTGCGCGGCGTCTGCGGGCGCCAGCTGCTCGAGCCGCCGAAGGTGGGGCGCGATGCGCGCGAACAGCTCCGGCAGTTCGTCGAGGCGCGTGAACTGCACGCGCATGATGTGGCGCACGAGCGCGCCGGCCTGGTTGGACGCGACGTTGTCGACGCCGAGCTCGTGCAGGTCGCGCACGATCGCCAGCACGTCGTCGTAGTCGATGTCGTCGGGCACGTCGAGTTCGTGGGTCGACCCGTCGGTGAGCCAGATCTCCACCGGGATGCGCCACTCCGTGAGGTCGACGCCGACCTGGAGCCGGTCGGGTGTCAGTCGCGCGACGACGATGCGCGCGGCGCGGTCGTCGAGCTGGATGTTCGTCCACGGTGATCGGGGCAGGGTGTCGACGGGTACGCCGTCGCCGAGCAGGCGCACCAGCTCTGCGCCGTGCCGGCGCTTGAACTCCATCTGTGCGAGGGGACCGGCGCCGCGCCGCAGCGCCGAGCGACGCCACGGCAGCACGACGAACACCGACACGGCTGCCAGCGCGATGAGCACGACATCGACGGGGCTCATGTCGGGCCGCCGTGCCTAGACGCGGCCGGCGCCGCGGCGCTGGCGCTGCGCGAGCGCATCGATCGTCACGGCGAGCATGAGCACGCCGCCGGTGATCATGTACTTGCGGTCGGAGGTGACCGCGAGGAGGTCCATGCCGTTGGAGATCGAACCGATGACGATCGCCCCGAGGAGCGCCGACCAGACCGAGCCGCGACCACCGAACAGGCTGGTGCCGGCGATCACGGGTCCGGCGATCGCGAGCAGGAGCAGGTCGCTCTGGCCCGAGCTCTGGCTCACCGCGAACAGGCGAGACGCAGCGAGCACGCCGCCGGCCGCGGCGAGCGTCGAGGCGAGCGTGAACACGAGGAGGCGGGTGCGCTGCACCTTGATGCCCGCGCGCCGAGCCGCCTCGGCGTTGCCGCCGACGGCCAGCACGTGGCGACCGAAGGTCGTGCGCTTCACGATGAACTCGAAGAGCACGACGAGGCCGACGAGGATGACGACGGCGAGCGGGAGCCCGCGGAAGTCGTTGAACAGGGCGATCGCAGCGGCGATGGCGGCGGCGACGAGCGCGACTTTCACGCCGAGCACGAGCGCCGGCTCGACGACGAGCCCGCCCCGGGTGCGGGTGCGGCGTCGCAGCAGGTTGAGGCCGAGGAAACCCGCGACGATGATCGCCCCGACGATCCACCCGACGAGGTCGGAGTAGGTGGTGCCGGCGAGCGAGAGAATGGTGTCGTCGTTGATGTTGACGGTGCCCGTGCTCCCGAGCACCTTGAGCAGCAGGCCGAGCCAGATGAGCTGCCCCGCGAGCGTCACGACGAAGGCCGGTATGCCGAAGAACGTGATGAACGCGCCCTGCAGGAGGCCGATGACGATGCCGACGGCGAGGGCTGCGGCGATCGCGGGCCACCCACCCCAGCCGTGCTGCGTGTTGAGCACGGCCATGACGGCGGCGGAGACCCCGCTGACGGTGCCCACCGAGAGGTCGATCTCGCCGAGCAGGAGCACGAAGACCACGCCGATCGAGATCGTGCCGACCGCTGCGATCGCGACGAACAGGTTCGTGAGGTTCTGCGACGTGAGGAAGCGGTCGTTGAGGATCGCGAAGATCGTCCAGATGATCGCGATGCCGAGCATCACGCGGACGGAGCCGAGCTCCCCCTGGAGGAGCCGGCGCCACAGCACCTTCGGCGAGAAGGCGACGGCCGCGTCGGGGATCGGCGAGCCGCCGGTGACGGGATGGGTGGTCTCAGGCATCGGTGGGCTCCTCGGCGCGCGGGTCGTTGGCGCCGGTCAGGGCTGCGACGACGATCTCCGGCGTCACGTCGCGGGTCACGAAGTTGCCGACGAGCTTGCCGAGCCGGAGCACGACGATGCGGTCGGCGACGCGGAAGATGTCGCTCAGGTTGTGCGAGATGAGCACGACGCCGAGGCCCCGCTCACGGAGACGCTCGATGAGGTCGAGCACCTGTCGGGTCTGTGGCACGCCGAGTGCCGCGGTGGGCTCGTC
>JAOPYW010000031.1 GCA_025964405.1 Thermoleophilia bacterium
TGCCGGTCGAGGGACGCGCGTCGATGGACGTCGACGACGTCATGCACCTGTTCATGGACGTGTGCAAGATCCTGGCCCTCACCGTGGGCCCGATCGCGATGACCCTCATGCTCGTGGGCGTGCTCTCGAGCGTCGTGCAGGTCAAGCCGGCGATGACGCCGAGCGCGATCAAGCCGCGCTTCTCGAAGATGAACCCGATCAACGGCTTCAAGCAGAAGTTCGGCCCGAGCGCCGTCTTCGAACTCGTCAAGAACGTGCTCAAGCTCGTGGTGGTCGGCGTGCCGGCCGCGATGGTCGTCTGGGATCAGCGCTTCGCACTGCTCAACCTCGGTGGCACCGACCCGATCGAGGCGGGTGGGCTCGCCGTCAGCCTGATCATGAAGATCGGGTTCCGCGTCGCGGGCATCTACGTGGCCATCGCGATCATCGACTACCTCTACCAGAAGTACCGCTTCGAGAAGAACCTGCGCATGACGAAGCAGGAAGTGAAGCAGGAGTACCGCCAGCAGGACATCGCGCCCGAGATGAAGGCGGCCCAGCGACGTCGTCAGCGCGAGGCCGCCCGCAACCGCATGATGCAGGACATCCCGACCGCCGACGTCGTCATCACCAACCCGACGCACTACGCCATCGCGATCAAGTACGACGCCGAGCATGGGGCGCCGCAGGTCGTGGCGAAGGGCGTCGACCTCCTCGCGCTCCGCATCCGCGAGATCGCGGAGGAGAACGGCGTGCAGCGTGTCGAGAACCGTCCGTTGGCACGGGAGCTGTACGCGCAGGTCGAGGTGGGGCACACCATCCCGAGTGACATGTTCGCGGCCGTCGCCGAGGTGCTCGCCTACGTGTACCGCGCCAACGAGCGCCGACGTGCCGCCGGCGAACCGGTCGGCCCGCGCACCGCCGCCTGATCCATCGCGCACGATCCAGCCGTGACGTAGCTCGGTCCGCATCCGGGGGTGGATGCGGACCGAGGAGACGTCGCGCGACGTGGTGCAGCGGGGGAGGTCGCACTGCCGCGAGTGCCTCAGTTGTTGTAGACGCGGGCGGCCGTGCCGTCCGAGAACGTGTTGCCGGTGATGGTGGCGATGCTCGTGGTCGTCTTCGGCCCGATGATCGCGCAGTCGGTGGCTGCGGTCGTGCTTCCCTTGATGAACTGGTTGTTCCGGAACACCAGTCCCTGGATCGGACCGTTGTTCTTCTCGGAAATGTTCACCGAGCAGCCGCCCTCGCTCATCCAGTTGCCGACGAACTGTGCGTCGCTGATCTTCTCCGCGGTCACGGGGGCGAATTGCACGGCCGCGTTCCGACCTCCCGAGATCACTGAGTTCGTGACGCGCAGGCCGGACCCCCAGAACACCTCGATACCGTCGTTGTGGGTGTGCCCGTCCGAGTGGGTGTCGCTGGGTGAGACGTAGTTCAGGTTGTGGATCCAGGAACTCTCGATGTGCACGTTGCTCCCGTGCACGCCGAACGCGTCGGTGGTGTTCGACACCTCGACGCGGCGCGCCGTGTAGTTACTCCCGGCCATCGCGTCGATGCGGTCCGACGGGTACTCCGGCGTGAAGGTCACGTCCTCGACGACGAGGTTGCGCAGTGATTCGTCGTACTGGGTGATGATCGAGGTGTCGCCGCCCGTGGGCTTGCCTCCGCGGAGGATGGAGTTCTTGATGGTGACGTTGCTCGCCTTCACCTTGACCCATCCGTGCACGTCGAGGTTGGAGTAGGTGCCCGGCGCGGTGATCGTCCAGTCACCGTTCTTGACCGTGAGGCCGGACGTCGAGATGACGCCGGTGTTCGCGGCCGTCGGCTTGCCACTGGCCGGCGGCGTGGTCGGCGGGGGCGGCGTGGTGGTCGTGGTGGTGTACGTGATCAGGAGCTGGGGCCGGTCGGCCGTCTCGCGTGACGAGAAGCTGGTTCCGTCGTTCGATGCCGTCTTGAGGGAGAAGGCGAAGGTGCCTGCGGCCTTGACCGCGCTGGTCAGGTCGTAGTTCGTCCATCCGTTGGGGACGGCTCCCTTGTCGACGAGCAGCGAGCCGGACGTGGGGCGGTTGTTCCAGGTGAGGCCTGCCTCGGTCCACGTGGTGGCATCGACCTTGTAGACGCCCGGAGCGTCGATGCTGGAACCGACGACGTTCAACCGCAGCTGCACGTTGGTGATCGGGCCACTGAGCGCGGGCACGGTGAACTTCAGGTAGCCGACCCGATCGACCGCGTCGGTGTCGTTGACGCCCTGGTCGACGCTCAGGGTCGTCTCGGAGCCGTGCGCAGTCGTCGGCGTTGCCTGCGTGGCGTAGGTGTCGGCGGATGCCGTGACCGTCGTGGTCGCGGCAGTGGCGGCGGTGGGCACGGCGAGTGCGGCGATCGCTACGGCGGGGAGTACGACGCCTCGGAGGCGTCGGAGGAGCAGGAGGGACATGTGTTCGAACCAGTCTGTCGGGGGCGAGGTTCGAAGGTAGCCAGGCTGTCTCCGGAGCGGAGATCCAACGGCTTTGCGAGCCTGCCTCACGACAGGGGTGCCACATCATCGAATGTGTACATCGGTAGTACGGCGAAGGGCAACGGCGGCCCGAATCGGTCAGCGGATACGTGCGGGCGTGCCGTCGAACCACGTGTTGCCCGTGGCGGTCCAGATGGCCTTCGTGGTGCTGGGTGCGACGATCGCGCAGTCGGTGACCGACGTCGAGGTGCGATCGAACTTGTTGTTGCTGAACACGAGGCCCTTGATGGGTCCGCGGTCCTTCTCCGAGATGTTGACGGCGCAGCCGCCACCGCCGAGCCAGTTGCCGGTGGCCTGCAGGTCGCTGATCACGGCGGTGTTCGGCGTCAGCATGATCGCGGCGCCGCCGCCCGCCCCGGTGATCGAGCTGCCCACGATCCGGATGTTGCGACCCCAGTGCACCT
>JAOPYW010000083.1 GCA_025964405.1 Thermoleophilia bacterium
ACGGCCGCGATGACGAGCACCACGCGGGCGATGGTCCAGAGTGCGCGGAGCGACCAGCCGACCGCGCGCATGGCAGGTCGGTTCGGTCTGGCCGGGGTGGGCGCAGTCTGGGCTGCACCCACCCCGCGTGCGATGGTCGGGCTACTGGGTCGCATTGATCGTGTAGTTGAGCGTGCCGGCTGCCGCGTTGGTGGCGCAGCTCGTCTTCATGCGCACCGTGAGCGTGTAGTTCTTCACGTCGTCGGTCTCCCAGATGAGGTCGGCGCCGTTGTCGGGCAATGCCAGTGCAGTCACACCGGCCGTGAAGGCTGCGCCGGTGCCGTCGGCGCCGATCGCCGTTCCCATCCCCGTGAAGTTCACGGGGAACGTGGCCGCCTTCGTGGCACCCGTTGCCGAGGTCTCGCGGAAGTAGGAGACGTAGCACGCACTCGCATCGGTGCCCGTCGTCGTGAGCGATGCCGTGAACGGCAGGGTCCCCGAGTTGGTGACCTGCACGGTGCCCGACTGCTCGTCACCGGGCTTCATGCCGGTCACGGCTGCCGCCAGGGTGCCAGCCCATGCCTGGTTGGGCCCGTCGCCCGCATTGGCCTTGAGGTCGAGGGAGCCACCGGTCACCGATACCGTGGCCATCGTGACCTGATCGGTGAAGGTGGCGCCGGTGGTCATGACGCCGACGCTGGCGACCGCCCCGACGGCGAGCGCCGACAGGAGGACGCGGCCGAGCTTGGTGGTGAGGATCGCTGTGGCTTTCATGGTGTGGCTCCGGTTCGTGTGTGGTGGGGTGTTCGGTGGTGCGTCACTGCGTTGCGTTGAAGGCGAAGTCGAGTGCGCCGCTCGCACCGTTCGTCGTGCACGAGTTCTTCATGCGTACGGTGAGGGTGAACGTCTTTACGTCGTCGGTCTCCCAGACGAGGTCGGTGGCGGAGACGTCGTAGAGCGGCTGGTTCGTGACCGCCGTGGCGAACGGAGCTGTCGCTCCGTCGGTCGCCGCGCTGGAACCGAGGTTGGTGACGCTCGTCGGGAAGGTCGCGCCCTTCGTGGCGCCCGTCGCAGCCGTCTCCCGGAACCAGTAGCCGAAGCATCCGCTCGCGTCGGTGCCGGTGGTCGAGGTACGGAGCGTGAACGGGAGGTTGCCGGAGTTGGTGACCTGCACCGTCCCGAGCTGGGTGTCGCCCGGTGCCATGTTGGTGACGGCGGCCGACAGGGTTCCGGTCCAAGCTTGGTTCGGTCCGTCTCCACCGTTCGCCTTGAGGTCGAGCGTGCCGCCCGTGACCTGCACCTGTGCCATCGTCACCTGGTCGGTGAAGGTCGCATGGGTGGTGAAGATGGCCGCACTCGCGACGGCACCCAACGCCGTCGCCGTGAGGAGGCTGCGGGTGAGTCGACGCTGCAGCCGCGAGGGTGCGCGACGGGTGGGGGAGGCGGTGGCGCACATCGAAGGGGTGGAGCTCCTCGTCCGCAGCCGGGACGAGCTTGGGGAGGCTGCACCTCACCACTCGACGTAGATTTGGGCAGTCTTGAGGAATCCGAGTGGGTTTTCACAGGCACCGGACTCAAGGATGAGGCACGTGGCCCTGCAGGAACTTTCGCCTGCGGCGGGCCAGTATCTTCCTGAAACCAGCGACGCTTTACGAAGCCTTGAGCAAGGCCCCCCGGAGGCGATTTCCGGAAGGGACGGCCCCAGAACGACGAGCGCCCCAGCGACGTTCGCGAGGGCGCTCGAGGTCGTGCGACGGATCAGGCGACGACGCGCAGTGCCTGATCGTCGTTGGTCGATGCGCCGGTGGCGGTAGCTCCGCCCCGGCCCGCTGCGAGGCGGAACCGGGAGGTGGTGTTGGTGAGCTGTTCGGCGAGCCGGGCGAGTTCCTCCGACGATGCCGCCACTTCCTCCATCGAAGCGGTGGTCTGGCTCGTGAAGGTACCGAGTTCGCGCGTCGAGGTGCCAGCGTTCGTCGCGACGTCGCCCGCCTCGGCTGCGTCTGTGGTGATGGTCTGCACCTGCCGGCTGGCGTCACCGACTGCCGCGTCGATCTCCTCGAAGGCGCTGCGTGCTCGCTGCACCAGGGCTGCGCTCTCGGTCGCCTCACGTGCCGTTCCCTCGAACAGCTTCACCGCGCGATTCGTCTCCTGCTGCATGGCGAGGACGATGCCGGCAACCGACTGAGCGGCGGTCTGGCTCTCCTCGGCAAGCTTGCGTACCTCGTCGGCGACGACCGCGAATCCGCGGCCCGCATCGCCGGCGCGCGCCGCCTCGATCGCCGCGTTGAGGGCGAGCAGGTTGGTCTGGTCGGAGATGGCCGTGATCGTGCCGATGATCGCCTCGATGCGCTGGCCGTGCTCCTCGAGCCCGAGCATCGTCGCGGAGACCTCCGTCGAGGATTGCTCGAGTGCATCCATCGCGCTCGAGGCAGCGGCCATCGCCTCGCGCCCGCCCCGGCTCCGCTCCACCACGAGCAGGTTCGCCTCGTGGGCGCCTGAAGCGCCTGCGTTCACCTGCTCGAGGATGCGTAGTTGGTCGGCGGATCCGATCTCGAGCTCGGCGACCTTCCCGGTCGCGGCCTCCATGTCGCTCGTCACCTCTCGACTCGTCGCCGAGAGTTCCTCGGATGCCGCACTGACCGATTCCGCATTGACCGTGAGTTCCTGCATCATCGAGCGCAGGTTGTCGTTCATGCGCTGGAAGGCGTGGCCCAGGACGTCGGCATCGCTCCGCGGGCTGACGTCGATCGAGAGGTCGCCGTTGGCGATGCGATCTGCGACCCGTGCCTGCTCGGAGATGTGCACGGCCAGGTCGGCGAACTGCACGCCTGCGGTGGCCGACATCTCCCGGAGGTAGGTGACCGTGTCGCGCAGGGCGTGCCCGAGCACGTCACGTTCGCTGCGCGGTGTGGTGTCGATGTCGACGTTGCCCTGTGCCAGCTGCTCGGCGATGCGCGCTGTCTCCTGGAGGTAGTCGACCATCGACTGGAACGCCAGTCCGAGCGCGTCGCGATCGCCCCGCACGTCGATGTCGACCTCGACGTCGCCCGCTGCGATGCGGGTCGCCGCATCTGCCTTGAGCTGGAGGCTCGCCGACATCTCGCGGAACGAGGTCGCGATGCTGCCGAGCTCGTCGCGTGAGGTGACGTCGACCCGCTCGTCGAGCACGCCACGGCCGATCGAGTCGCTCGCACCCAGCAGTGCGCGGATGGCGGAGCGCACCGACTGGTAGAAGCCGCCGAACAGGAGGAGGGCGATGGTCAGCGCGATGCCCGACACGATGAGCACCCTGGTCTGCGCTGCCGCGTATCCGTCGGTGCGGTAGACGATCAGTGCATCGAGCTCGTTCGTGGTGGCCGTCTGGAGCCGGGCGAGGCCCGCGATGGTGGCGCGCGCCGCCGTGCTTGCGCCGAGCGCGTCGAAGCGTCCCTCGACGGCATCGGTCGTCAGCTCGTTGAAGCCGCCATACGTGTCGGTGTAGGCCTCCAGCGCGGCGTCGATGTTGCGATGCCACTCGGCATCGGTGGCGGCTCCGCGGTAGTACGTCGAATCCTTCGTGCCGGCGATGGATGTCGGGAAATTGGCTTCCAGCGTCGCCTGGTTGAATTCGATCTGGCCCAGCATGCGACTCAGGTCGAGACGGCGATCGACGAGGGCATCACCGCGGAGTCGCTCGAGCTTGATGATCTGCTGGAGGTCGGCTGCCTGCCCCACCTGCTGCATGAGCGTCGGGATGCGGATGACGTGGTTGTCCATCAGGTAGTAGGAGTCGATGTTCGGATCGAGGATCAGGTTCGAGATGTTGCCGGCCTGCAGGATCACCTTCGCGACCGAGTAGTCGACCACGGGGGTCCACGCGGCGTAGGCTTCCGAAGGCGTCGCGAACGTGCGCTCGGCGACGGCGTCGAACTGCTGCTGGAGCTTCCCGAACACCTCGTGGGTCTTCAGCTCGTCGCCGTCCTTCGCGTCCTCGACGGCGAGGGCCTTCAACGCGGTGCGCGCCTTCGCGACCGCACTGACGTGCGCCTCCTGGCCACCCGTGGCTCCACCGGCGAGCTTCACTGCAGCCGACTGTGCTTCCGCGAGCGCGGCGGTCACGACGGTGGCTGGCTCGATGTACCGCTCGCCGACACGCTCCTTGTCGGAGAAGTCGTGGTTGCCGCCCTGGGAGCCGAGGTACGCCTTGCCCACGTAGACCAAGGGGGTCAACAGCACGACGGCGATGATCGCGAACTTCCACGCGAACGAGACGCGTTCCAGGAGGGTACCGGTCAGGCGGAATGGAGCTGAGAGGAGATGCATCTCGTCATGCTCGGCACCGACCGTACATAACTTGAATCACCTCCTACCCGACGTGTGCATGTGTGCGAACGGAGGCGGGCTGGAGCGTCGCTACGGTTGCCGCGATGCCGTTCAGGAGGTCGGTGTCGAGTGCCACGCCGAGCTGGGCGCGCGCCGCGCTCGCATCGAGCGCGCTGTGTTCGAGTTCGCCGACGCGATGCGGTGCGTGCACGACCCCGAGGTCGAATCCGAGCTCGACCGCGATGGTTCGCCGGAGCAGCTCCACCGACACCTCGACGCCGGTTCCGACGTTGAAGCGCTGCATCGTGCCGGGTGTAGGGGCCAGCGAGCCCGACGCGACGAGCGCCTCGACGACATCACCGACGTAGATGAAGTCGCGGGTCTGCCTTCCGGAACCGTAGATCGTCACCGGCTGGTGCGCGAGCATGCTCCCCGCGAAGATCGCCACCACCCCGGCCTCGCCGTGCGGATCCTGGCGGGGTCCGTAGACGTTGGCGAGGCGGAGCACCACGTGCGACAGGCCGTGCAGCCGCGCGTGCATGCCGACGTAGGCCTCCGCCGCGAGCTTGGCCGCCCCGTAGGGCGACAGCGGTTCGGCCAGCTCGTGCTCACCCGTCGGGCGGGGTGCGCCGGCGGCATAGATCGCGCCCCCGGTCGAGGTGAACACGACTCGGGAGCACGTGGTGCGCGCGGCGGCGAGCACCGAGATCGTGCCAGCGACGTTGATCTGCGCGTCGGTGAGGGGGTCGGCGACGGAGCGTCGAACGTCGGCCTGCGCGGCCAGGTGGTACCAGGTCGCGCGTCCGAACTCACAGGCGGCCTGTTCGAGCGCGACCGCGTCGCGGATGTCGAGCTGCAGGAACCGTGCGGCCGGGTGAACCCGGTCGGGCTGTCCCGTCGAGAGGTCGTCGATCACGAGCACGTCGTCGCCACGGGCCACGAGTGCATCGACGAGGTGGGATCCGATGAAGCCGGCTCCGCCGGTGACGACGCTGCGCTGGGGCGAGGTGATGCTGGACGGGGTCATGTGGCGCTCCTTGGGAGGTGGGTGTGGACGGCGGGGTGCACGTCCTGGCCCACTCAACCTGCGGCGACTGCATAAGCCTCCCGTGAGCGATGCGTCGGAGGTCCGTCGCGAGCACACACTTCGCATCCCATGCCGCGATTCTCACGCGCAGCTTATGGACACGATGCAGGATGGAGGCACGAACTCGCCTACCGAGCCCGCCCGACCAGGAGTTGCCGTGAACATCCTCATCGCCGACGACGACCGTTCGATCCGTGACGCCCTCCGGCGCGCGCTCGTGCTCGCCGGCTACGACGTGGCCGTGGCCCTCGACGGACAGGAGGCGCTCGACCAGCTCGACCGCGTGCGCCCGGACGCACTCATCCTGGACATCGGCATGCCGCAGGTCGACGGGCTCGAGGTCGCGCGACGCATGCGGGCGGCGGGTGATCGCACGCCCATCCTGATGCTGACCGCGCGTACCGAGGTGGGCGACCGCATCGAAGGGCTCGATGCCGGCGCCGACGACTACCTCGCGAAGCCGTTCGACGTGGGTGAACTCAAGGCGCGCATCCGCGCGATGCTGCGGCGCGTCGAGGATGTCGACATCGAGGATCCGAACGGCGCACGCCAGGCCGACCCGACCTTCGCCGAGCTGCGGCTCGACTCGGGCCGACACGGGGTGCTCGTCAACGCCGAGAACTTCGTGGAGCTGACGCGCACCGAGTACCTGCTGCTCGAGCTGCTCATGGAGCACCCACGCCAGGTGCTCACCCACGACGTCATCTACGACCGCGTGTGGGGCTACGACTTCGGACCGACCTCGAACGCCCTGCGCGTCTACGTGGGCTACCTGCGTCGAAAGCTCGACGAGGCCGGCGCGAGCCAGCTGCTCCACACCATCCGCGGCGTCGGCTACGTCCTGCGTGAAGCATGAACCTGCGCAATCGCATCGCGCTCGTCACGACCTTGGTGGTCGCGCTGGTCGTGCTGGCCTCGTCGGTGGCGATCTACACCGCCATTCGCGGTGAACTGCGCGGCACGGTCGAGGCGCAGCTCCGCCAGATCGCCTCCGACGCGCCGCGTCCGACGGTGAGCGATGCACCATTCGGTGACCCGGGCCAGGGACGCCAGGCCTACGGCGGGCCGCGCGGTTTCGTGCAGTACCTCGACGAGGACGGAGACGTGCGACTGACACGTCAGCAGCTCGCCAAGGCCGACGACGACGACGCGCTGCCCGTGTCGAAGTCGGCGCGTCGGATCGCGACGTCGGGTGAGGGCGCGACACTGAGTGACGTCACGGTCGACGGGACACACCTCCTCGTGTTCACGAACGCCGTCGCTGGCGGAGGCGCGCTGCAGGTCGCGCGACCGCTGGACGAGAGCGACAAGGTGCTGCACTGGACGCTCATCGCACTCGTCATCATCTCGGTGATCGGTGTCGTGCTGGCGGGCATCATCGGACGCCTCGTGGCCGGTCTCGCACTGCGGCCGGTCGAGCGCTTCACGACGCAGGCCGAGGAAATCGCCTCGGGCACGGACGAGCGACAACGGCTCGACGAGCACGGCGACGACGAGATCGGGCGACTCGCGTCGACGTTCAACGCGACGCTCGACGCCCTCGAGCAGGCGATGCACGCGCAACGCCGACTCATCGCCGACGCGGGACATGAGCTGCGGACGCCGATCGCCAGCGTGCGCGCGAACGTGCAGGTGCTCGAGGAGGCCGACCGACTCCCGCCGGAGGAGCTCGCCGCACTCCGACACGACATCGTCACCGAACTCGACGAACTCACCGAGCTGCTCGCGGACGTCATCGAGCTCGCGCGCGGCTCCGACCCGCAGGCGCCCCAGGACGACGTACGCCTCGACTCGCTCGTGCAGGCGGCGGGCGAGCGCGCGGAGCGTCGCGGCGACAGCACCGTGTCGTTCCACTACGACGTGGAGCCCACGGTGGTGCGCGGCGACTCCGCTCGTATCGGGCGCGCAATCACGAACATCGTCGACAACGCCCGCAAGTGGAGTCCGGAGGATGGAGTGATCGACGTGACGGTGCGAAGTGGGCGCATCAGCGTGCGCGATCGTGGACCCGGCATACCCGAGGCCGACCTGCCCTACGTCTTCGATCGCTTCTATCGCTCCGACAGCGCGCGCTCCATGCCGGGTTCGGGTCTCGGGCTCGCGATCGTGCTGCAGACGGTGGAGGCGCACCGCGGCACCGTGACGGCGACGAACCACCCGGAGGGCGGGGCCCTGTTCGAACTCGACTTCGGCCCGAGCACCACGGTCGGTGGCTCCTCGGTCTACGGCCTCGATGCGGGATAGGCTCCCACCATGCTGATCGCCGTCGCCCACAACCTCGCCAGCCTGCACAACGTGGGCGCGATCTTCCGCACCGCGGATGGTGCCGGGTTCGAGCACGTGATCCTCTCGGGCTACACGGGCACGCCGCCCGACCGGCGCATCGCGAAGGTCGCGCTGGGGGCCGATGAGGCGCTTGGATGGGAGCACCTCCCCGAACTCGAGCAGCTGCTCGCGCGGCTCGAGGGCGTCCACGTCGTCGTGCTCGAGCAGCATGCCGACTCGCGGCTGCCGACCGACCTCGTGGGGGAACTGCCGACGCAGCGTGACGTCGCGCTGGTGGCCTGCGACGAACTCTACGGCGCGCCCAAGGCGCTCATCGCCCGCGCCGACACCGTGCTCGAGCTGCCGATGCGTGGCATGAAGGAGAGCCTCAACGTCTCCATCGCCTTCGGCATCGCGGCATATGCCGTCGCGCACGCCGTCGAACCGCTCGACCTCGCGACGCTCCGTTCGCGCCAGCCGAAGCGCGGGGTGCGCGACGGGGTGCTGACCCGCGGCCGAACGCAGGGCGAGACCCCGGCCTGAGACACCGCGGCCTGCACCGGTCGTCGAGCGCGGGTAGTATCGATGCACCTGATGCGGGTGTAGCTCAGGGGTAGAGCATCTGCTTCCCAAGCAGAGGGCCGTGGGTTCGAATCCCATCACCCGCTTGCAATGATCGACCAGCGACGTATCCAACGGCTCGCCCTTCGGGGCCTGGGCCGCACGACGATCGTCGCGGCCAGCCTCGCGTTGGCCGTGGTGCCAGCGTTGCACGCCGACGCCACCTCGCCCGTGCGAGCGAGTGACCCGAACGCCCAGGCCGCCGCGGTCGCGGCGCGGCTCGGCGCGGCCGACCGCGTGTCGCAACTCGTCGTGACCAGTGTGCCCGGCGGCTCCGTGCTGCGGACGATCGATGCCGCCGCGCTCCGCAAGGCGCACTTCGGGGGCGTCATCCTGTTCGCCGACAACTACCGCACCCGGCCCGCGCTGCTGCGGTTCACGCGCGCTATGCAGGTCGCCACGCTGGCCGGCGACGCCTGGCGTCCTCGTGCGGTCATGGCGATCGACCAGGAGGGCGGCGTGGTGCGCCGCATCGCCGACGCCCCGCCGTTCCGCTCGGCACCGCAGCTGGGGGCAGCAGGCCACGTCGCGAGCACGCGCGCGCAAGGACGCGCGACCGCACAGGTGCTCGCCGCGCTCGGCGTGCAGGTCGACCTCGCTCCGGTGGCAGACCTCGACCTGGGCCCGCGACACGTGATGGCGGCCCGGAGCTTCGGGTCGGATCCCGTTCGGGTGGGAGCGCACGTCGCGGCCTTCGTCGACGGCATCCAGGCCGGCGGTGGCACGGCCGCCGTGAAGCACTACCCCGGGTTCGGTGGGGCCTCGGTGAACAGCGACGACGCGCTTGCGACCATCACGCGCTCGAGCGCACAGCTCCAACGTGACCTGATGCCGTTCCAGCAAGCCGTGGGTGCCGGCGTCGACATGGTGATGGTGTCGCACGCGCGCTACACGGCCGTCGACCGGCTCCGGCCGGCCAGCGCGAGTCCGGCCTGGTATCGATCGCTGCGCGACGACCTCGGTTTCGAGGGCGTGGCCATCACCGATTCGCTGCACGCGGCGGGATTCGCCGCGGCTACCCGACTCGACGTCGCTCACGGCTGCGTGCGCGCGATCCAGGCAGGGGCTGACATCGCGCTCCTGACCGGCAGTCTCGAGGACGCCTACGCGTGCCGCGCGCAACTCATCCTCGCGGCCCGCAGCGGAGCGCTCCCGGCGACGCGCATCGACGACGCACTGCGGCGCGTGCTCCTGCTGAAGGCGCGACTGGGCCTGCTGCCGCCGGCGCCCTAGTCAGGCCGCGCGGTGCAGGTGGGTGCGGAGTTCGCGCACCGACGGGCGGTCGTCGGGTTGCTGCGACAGGTGGAGCCAGCGCACGCCCCCGTCGGGGTCGACGATCGCGTCGCCGCCGAGTTGGAGGATGTCCTGGCCGTCGCGGACGATGCGTCCACCACCGAGGTGATGGCGCAGGAGCGTGGGAAGGCTCGTGAACTTGATGCGCAGGCGTGACCAGTGCGTGAGGCGCCGGGTCTCGAATGCGCGGTAGAGCCGCTGTTCGGGATCGGCCACGACCACGAACTCGCGCGGGAGGTCGGCGTGGTGCTCGGCGAGTCCGGCGGGCGTGCCGTGACCCACGACGATGACGCGCCCGAGGTCCTCGTGGGCGTTGATGACCGAGCCGACGTACACCTCGCAGTACGGACAATCCATGTGGCGCGTGAGGATGACCAGCGCGGGCTGTCCGCCCAGGAGGTCGCGGATCGTGACGTCTGCGCCGGTGGTGGCGAGCTGCACGCGCACGTCGAGCGGATGGGAGCGGCTCATGCTGCGGCCTCCCACGTCTCGTCGGGACCGGGATGTCGTTGCAGGTGCGTGGCGGCCGCGCCGGCGCTGCCGAGGTCGTCCCCGAGGGCGAGCGAGTCGAGCACCTGCAGGAAGACGTCGACCACCTCGCCGTCGAACTGCGCTCCGCGCCACTTGTCGAGTTCGGCGCGTGCGATGACGGGGCCGGGCGCCTTGCGGTAGACGCGGTCGGCGGTCATGGCTTCGTAGGCGTCGGCGACGGAGAGGATCTTCGCCTCGATCGGGATGTCGTCGTTCTCGAGGCCGTGGGGGTACCCACGACCGTCGGGGCGCTCGTGGTGGGCCAGGACCCAGGTGCGGATGTCGTTCGCGTCGACCGAGGCAAGGAGGCGTGCACCGATCTCGGGGTGGCGTTGCATCATCGCCCACTCGGAGTCGTCGAGCTTGCCGGGCTTGCGCAGCACGGCGTCGGGCACCCCGATCTTGCCGATGTCGTGGAGCAGGCCGGCGACCCGCACGCGCTCCACATGTGCAGGGTCCATGCCGAGGCCCTGCGCCATGAGCTCGGCGTAGAACCCGACCATGTGCGAATGGTTGCTCGTGTCGGCGTCACGCAGGTCGAGTGCTTCGGCGAGCGCGAGCACCGTGGCGAGCTGCGCGTCGCGTTGCACGCGGCGCGAACCGGCCGAGCGACGCACGACGTCACGCGCTGCGTCGCCCCAGTTGCTCGTGCGGTTGCCACCCTGCAGCTTGGCAGCGAGGGCCGCCTGGTCGGCGGCCTGCAGCAGGTCCTCGACGCTCTGGGAGCCCGAGGAGTCGAGCACGTAGCCGGCGCTCAGGGTGATCGAACTCGTCGCGACGCCTGCGGCGTCGGCGAGCTGGCGGGCGACGCGACGCTGGATGCGCTCGCGGGTGGCGTCGACGTCGTCGGCGATCGATGTCCAGTCGGCGTCGGGGAGCAGCACGGCCCACGCACCCCCGCCCAGGGCGAGCACCGTGTCGATGCGGCGCAGGCCAGCCATGACCTCCTGCTGCACGAGCGACACGACCGCATCGCCTGCGGCGTATCCGTGCTCGCGGTTCACGGCGGAGAGGTGGTCGACGTCGAGCACGACGAGCGCGACGTCGCGCGTGACGACCGCGCTGCGCTGTTGTTCGGCACGCGCCAGTTCATCGAAGGCTTCACGCGTGTGCGCGAGGCGGCGGTCGAACTCCCGGGGCGTGACGGCGGGGAGTTCGCGCCGCCTCCCGCGCAGCACCAGGTTCCAGGCGACTGCCTGGACGGCGAAGCCGAGCACGAGTATCAGGGACAGGGCGACGTGGGCAGACATCAGCCCGCATGTCGGCAGATGGCGGCGCCAGCTGAAGGATGTTGGCCGCGAGCAGGTCGAGGGCGGTCAGGTCGCCTGAGGCGGAGCCATCGGCTGGCCGGTACGGTCGAGGCCCTCGCGCAGTTCCTTCATCCGGGCCCGATAGGCTGCCGGATCGCCGCCGAGCAGGTGGGTACCCCACCGAACGCCGTTGTGGACGTGGGGCACCTCGTCGGCGAGCAGGTAGTCGAACACCTTGGCGACGTTCGCCTGGCCGAGGTCGAGCAGCACCTGCCGGCGGTGCGAGTGGCGCCACATGGCCTTCTGCTCGCTGGTGCCGTTGAACAGCAGGAGGCGCCCGGTGAGGTCGAACGCGTAGATCGACTTGAAGTAGTCGAAGCCGATCTCGAAGTCGCCCCAGCGGCACCCGAGTTCGGATGCCATCAGCACTTCGTGCACGCGGGCGTGGCGGAGTTCGTCCCAGGTCTGTCGCGCCATGTCGACGTGGAAGTCCCACGGCATGTCGGGGTACTCGTGTGAGTTGCGGGCCATCAGCTCGGCGGCGCAGAGCTCCGCATCCATGAGCCCGTGGAAGAAGTGCTGCTGCTCCTCGGGGCTCGTCGGCACGTGGTTCTCGTCGCCGTTGACGTACAGCTCCTCGCCGAGGAACGGGTCGCCGTCGGGCGTCACCGTGACGAACTCGTCGCGGGCAGGTTCGTCGAGTGGCGGCAGGACCTGCAGGTCGCGGGTCTCGCGCTTCACGATCGCGAGCGCCCCGAGGTCCGCCACGAAGGGGGCTTCCGGGGTGATGGTCCACCGGGCAGCGGCCTCGTCGATGTGGCGACGCTGGCGCTCGATGAGCTGGCGCAGCACGAGCAGCGAGACCTCGTCGGTGATCGGGTCGACGAGGGTGGTGTGGAGCTCGAGTGCAGCGAGGAGCGTCGGCTTGAGCTGACCGTAGACCACCTGTGCGTGCTCGGCCGGGGAGGACGCGGTCGCGAGCCGGTCGAGCTGCGCCGCGAGCTCGGGTGACGGCGCTCCCGGCCAGTCCTCGTTCGCGCGCAGCTCGTAGATGCGCCGCCTGACCTTGACCTGCCCGCGCGCGTCGTCGTGGATGTGCTCGCCGAGCACGTACTTCGCGTGGAACGCCGGCTCGAGCGGCAGCCAGCCGTTGCTCCAGTGGATCACCTCGCGCAGCACGTGGAAGTAGTTGCTGAAGCGCGTCGCGTTGTCGTCGACCGGCAGGCCGAGCGTCAGGGCGTCGGTGGTATCGAGCGGAATGATCGGCATGGCGTTGATCCTAGCGTCGCATGACCGTGCGCGCCGATGGTCGCGGGCGAGTGGCCCGATCGCAGGTCGGTCAGCGACGCGCGACCGACACGCACGGCAGGAGCCCGCCACCGGCAGACACGTTGATCACGGGCTCGGTCGAGATGCGCGTGATCATGCCGGCGTACTGGCCGCCGATCGCGAACGGGTTGATGTTGAAGTGCCGCTCGTGCACGACGAGGTGGCCCTCGTCATCGATCGCGGGGAACCGTCCGGTCGGAACGTCGAGGTAGAGCTGGACGATCCACTCGCCCGTACCCGCATGGGCGTCGACCAGCGCTTCCCAGACGTCGACATCGGTCAGGCGGCCGAGGTGCACGTTGTGGCCGCCGTAGTCGGAGGCCGGCTTGAGCACGAGGTCGTCGCGATGTGCGCGCACGTAGGCGGCGAGGTCGCCGGCCGAACCGTCGGGGAGCGTCGAGCCGCCGTGGGCGAGGATGCGCGTCCACGGGATGGTGTCAGCCACGATGCCGCGCTCTTCGTCGCCCTCGAGCAGGTGCGCGAACTCGGGGGCGCCGATCAGGGCGAGCAGTTTCTTGTTGTTCGCGACGCGTGCGGGGAACGGGTTGAACATCGCGACGGCGCCCTCGCGCACGGCGGCGATGAGGGCAGCGGCGCCGGGGCTCGCGTAGGGATCGAGCACGTCCTCGACGAGCGCGCGACGATAGACGATGTCGACGGCTCGACCCTGCACGCTCAAGCGGCCGTCGATGCGCCGCAGCTCGTCGAGGCTCGCGTAGGCGGCGTCGAAGCCTGCCGCCTCGAGCGCGGTGCAGATGATGCGGAACTCCGGGACCGACGGACTGTCAGCCGTATCGATCAACACGACGTACGGACGTTCGCACGCGGTCGGGATGCCGAGCGCCGATCCGGGTCCCTCGGGGCCCGTGGTCCACGCACGCCAACGAGCCTCGACATCACGCACGGTGCGGATGAGGTGGGGCGTGATGCGCTCGTAGGCGAGCACGAGGTCACCCTCGTCCCGGGGGTACTGGAGCGACGTGAAGTGCTCCACGAGGCCGTCGAACATGACGTCGGTGTAGCCGATACCGGCCGGGCTCTCGGCGTTGAACTCGAGGAACTGGATGCGCCCGTCGTCCATCAGGAACGCATCGAGTCGACACAGCTGTAGCGGGTCGTCGAGCGTCGGCTCGATGCGCACGAGTTCCGATTCGGCCGTCGGCAGGTCGAGCGCGCGACGGAGGCCGACGTCGGTACGGTAGGCGGTGCAGAACCGGTCGAGCACGCGGGTCAGTACCTCGACGGCGTGCTGTACGCGGGCCATGGTGGTCGCCTCGATGCAGTGAGGAGCCATCACGAACGGGATCGCGTGGTCGGCGAACACGACGTCGTGTTCGACCATCCAATCGCGCATGGCGAGGGCGAGCACGCCGCATTCGTCACCCAGCAGCTCGAGCGCGCCGAAGTGGCGGCTCGCGAAGGCATCCGTGGTGTCGTTGGCCGCGGGCGAGGTCATGTGTCGAGTATGTCTGACCGGAGCGGAGGGATCACTCCCACTCGATCGTGCCGGGCGGTTTCGACGTGATGTCGAGCAGCACGCGATTGACCCCGTCGACCTCGCCGACGATACGCGTCGAGATCGTGGCCAGCACCTCGTGGGGGATACGCGCCCAGTCTGCGGTCATCGCGTCGTCGCTCGTGACGGCGCGCACCACGATCGGATGCGCGTAGGTTCGGGCGTCGCCCTGCACCCCGACCGAGCGGACGCCGGTCGGCAGCACGGTGAAGTACTGCCACACCTCGCCCTCGAGCTGGGCCGAGGCGATCTCCTCGCGCAGGATGCGGTCGGCGTGCCGCACGATGTCGAGGCGGGCCTGGTCGACCGACCCGATGATGCGGATGGCGAGACCCGGCCCCGGGAACGGCTGACGCCACACGAGGGCGTGGGGGAGCCCGAGCGCCTCCCCGACACGTCGTGCCTCGTCCTTGAAGAGGAGGCGGAGCGGTTCGACGAGTTCGAGGTCCATGTCGTCGGGAAGCCCGCCCACGTTGTGGTGGCTCTTGATGTTGGCGGCCAGACCGTCCTCGCCACCGGATTCGATGACGTCGGAGTAGAGCGTGCCCTGCACGAGGAACTTGACGGGCTCGCCGCCCGACGAGACGAGCCGGTTGGCCTCCTCCTCGAAGACACGCACGAAGGCCTCGCCGATGATGTGGCGCTTCGACTCCGGGTCGTCGACGCCCGCCAGCAGTGCCAGGAACCGTTCGGCCGCGTCGACGTGCACGAGCGGCACGGCGAAACGGTCGTGCATGGTCGCCACGACCTGCTCCGCCTCGTCGGCACGGAGGAGGCCGTGGTCGACGAACACGCATGTCAGGCGATCGCCGATCGCGCGGTGCATCAGCATGGCTGCGACGGACGAATCGACTCCGCCCGACAACGCACAGATCACGCGACCGTGGTCGCCGACCTGCGCGCGGATGCGTTGGATCGACTCCTCGATCACGTGCTCGGGATCCCACCCTCCGGGCGCCTCCGCGAGCTCGCGCACGAACCGGGTCAGCAGCTCCTGCCCACGCGGCGTGTGCACGACCTCGGGGTGGAACTGCACGGCGTAGAGGCGACGATCGACATCCTCGAAGGCCGCGATCGGGGTCTGGGGTGTCGACGCGGTGATGGCTGCCCCCGCGGGTGCCTCCGTCACTGCGTCTCGATGGCTCATCCAGACGGTCTCCACGTCGTCGAACGTGCCGAGCAGTGCACCGCCGTCGCCGGCACGGTCGAGTCGCGTACCGCCGTATTCGGCGTTTCCGGTCTTCGCGACCGTGCCACCCAGCGTGCGCGCCATCAGCTGCATGCCGTAGCAGATGCCGAGCACCGGCACCCCGAGTTCGAGGATCGCGGGATCGATGGTCGGCGCCCCCGGTTCGTAGACACTCGCCGGACCCCCCGACAGGATGATCGCCGCGGGCGCCTTGGCGCGGAGCTCGTCGGCGCTGATCGACGCCGGGATGACCTCCGAGTACGAACCGAGGTCGCGTACGCGTCGGGCGATGAGCCGGGCGTACTGGCCGCCGAGGTCGAGGACGACGACCGGGTTGTCGAGCACGCTCTCGGTCATCCCATGCCTACGCCCTGGGCGCGCTGCAGCTGCTTGCCCTCCGTCTGGATCGACGGCGCGAGCACGAGCTCGGCCTTCTGGAACTCCTGGATGTTCTGGTAGCCGCAGGTCGACATCGAGGTGCGGAGTGCGCCCATGAGGTTCGTGCGTCCGTCGTTCTCGTGCGCAGGACCGTTCACGATCTCCTCGAGCGACGCGACCTGGTCGACCTTGACCCGGGCACCGCGGGGGAGCGATGAGTGGAACGTCGCCATGCCCCAGTGATAGCCGTGTCCGGGTGCCTCGGTGGCGCGCGCGAGCGGCGAACCAATCATGACCGCATCGGCGCCACAGGCGATGGCCTTCGAGATGTCGCCTCCGGTGCGCATGCCGCCGTCGGCGATGACCGCCACGCGCTCACCGGTCTCGAGCAGGTGCTGCGATCGAGCACCCGCGACGTCGGCGATCGCGGTGGCCTGGGGCACCCCCACGCCGATCACGCCGCGCGTCGTGCAGGCTGCGCCCGGACCGACGCCGACCAGCACCGCGGCAGCTCCCGTGCGCATGAGGTGAAGTGCTGACGAGTAGCTCGCCGTGCCACCGACGACGACCGGGATGGGCAGCGTGGGGATGTACGACTTGAGATCGAGCGCGTTGCCGCTGGTGGAGACGTGCTCGGCGCTCACGACCGTGCCCTGGATGACGAGTACGTCGAGACCTGCGTCGATCACTGCGGCGCCGTACTGCTCGACCCGCTGCGGGGTCAACGAGGCAGCGGTGACGATGCCCGCCGCCTTCATCTCCCGGATCGCCGCGACCATGAGGTCGACCTCGATCGGTGACGTGTAGAGCTCCTGCATGCGTGCCGTGGCCTCGTCGACCGGGAGCGCAGCGATCTCGGCCCCGATCGCGTCGGCGTTCTCGTAGCGGCTGAAGATGCCTTCGAGGTTGAGCACGCCGAGGCCGCCGAGCTTGCCGAGGAGGATCGCGGTCGTCGGAGAGACGACGCCATCCATCGCGCTCGCAAGCAGGGGCAGCGCCAGGTCGATGCCGCCCAGTCGCCACGCGAGGTCGACATCCTCGGGGTCGCGCGTGCGACGGCCGGGCACGATCGCCACGTCGTCGAATCCGTAGGCCTGACGGGCCTTCTTGCCGCGTCCGAGTTCGATCTCCACAAAAGTCTCCGTTCACACAGGGGGAACGAACGGGACACGCGGCGGCCGAAACGGGGGAAAGGCGCGCCGCGCGGGCGTTCGTCCTTTCGGGGGGATCCTACCGGGTTGGTCCGACGCCACCCGCGTGCGAAGGCGGGATGCCGCCGCTAGGATGGTGGTGATGAACCGACCCCTCGTGACCACCGTCGACGGCACCACCGTCCCCGCCCCGCCGGCGCCGCCGGAGCCGACGATGCTGATCGCCTTCAACGAGAAGTCGGGCGCACCGCAGGTCGTCGACATCATCGCCGCCAAGCACGCCTTCGTCGAGACGGAGATCTGGAAGACCGTCGACGAGCAGGGGCGCGATGCCTGGGTGCTCGTGATCACGTGCGAGACCGCGACCGCCAGCGAGATCTTCGACCTCATCGGGTCGCGGCTCCCCGACTACATCCAGGCGCGCCATTTCCCGCCGTCACGGCTGCCCGAGCTCCGTCGCAGCGGCGACCGCGTCAGCTGATCCGACCGAGCTCCTAGTTGCCGGCGCTGACCTGCACGACGACCATCAGCAGGAACGCCGCGACTGCCGGCGCAAGGAGCGTCAGCAGGAGGAGGCCGCGCCGCGAGAGGCGGTAGTCGGCGCCCCACGTCGACATCCACGCGCGCGCCCGTGCCCCCGCACGTGCGACACCCGCACCTGACGCACGCGGCATCGTGGCGACCCAGCTCGCGAGCGCCGCCGCTGAACTGCTGACCGTCGACGGCTCGCCGTCGTGGCCCGCGGTCGGTTCGTTCGCGGCCGGTGCGCGGAGCTCGCCCACGCCGCTGCCCGGCGCGGGGGGCCTGTCGTTCGCAGTCCCCGGTGCGAGCGTCGGCGTCGACCATGCTTCGTCGGGCTGGTCGACCAGGGGGAGCTGCAGGCTGCGCGCATCGGGCAGCAGCACGATGGAGCCGTCGGCGTCGACCGTGAACACGGGCGCCGGCGTTGGCTCGACCTCGGTCGCGGTGCCGACGTCGGTCGTGAGCGCGGTGCGCACCCGGTCGACACCCGAGCGCATCAGCTCGAGCAGCGAGGTGAGTGCTCGCAGGGCCTGTGAGCGTTCGGGTGGCGTTGCGCAGGCATCGCCGGCGGTCGCCAGCAACAGTCCGGCGAGCTGGGCCTGGGCCAGGAGCAGGTCAGGCGTGGGTGCGACGCGGGCGCCCTGCGTGAACTGCGCGCTTCCGCCGCCGATCACGATCGAATGGCGTGCGACACGGTGTCCCGCGACGGGCAGGTCGGTCATCGATGGCCGCGTCGAGGTCGATGGGGGGGTCGGAGCGCCGCCGTCACCGCGCGTCCACAGGCGCAGGATGGCTGCATTCATCGCGCGCACGTGCAGTTGGTCGGCCATGCTCCCAGTGCACGACGCGCGCCGCGGTCGCGCAAGGGGGATGCGGCCGCGGGGAAGCGCGTCAGCCGGCGTCGGGCAGCGGCAGGTCGCCGGCGGCGCGTGCGACCGGGATGTGCAGGTAGAAGATCGCATCCGCCAACTCGGCGGCCGCTTCCTCCGACAGCTGCTCCGTCGACTTCCAGTAGGTCGAATCGCCGTACTCGTGTACGCCAACCGTGTCGAAGGCGCGCTCGAAGCCCAGCTCGACGAGTTCCGCGAGCCGCGCCTGCAGCACGCGCACGAGCTCGTCGGCGGCCGCCGCGGCGTGGATTCGATACAGCTCACGCTGCTGGTCGAGTGCTATGCGCATGCCTGCTGCATCTCCTTGGGCGAACGGTTCGCGGCCCTGCCGTGCGCCCCATC
>JAOPYW010000037.1 GCA_025964405.1 Thermoleophilia bacterium
GGAGCTGCCCGCGATCGGAGCCCGCGCGAGCCTGACAACCACCGTCAGCGGATTCGAGAACCACGCGGGGCGCACGAAGCTCGGTGAGGGCGTGCGCGCGTTCGGCAAGGTGGTGCACGGCGCCGGCAACGACGGCTCCAGCGGCGAGGAGGGTGCGCGCCTCCACCACGCGATCGGCACCTACCTGCACGGTCCGCTGCTCCCCCGCAACCCGGAGCTCGCCGACTGGCTGCTCGCAGCTGGCCTGGCGCACGCGCACGGCAGCGACGCGGCGACGCTCATCGACGCTCCTGACACGGTGCCTGCAGCGGTGCAGCGGCTCGAGGTCGAGGCGCGCACGGCGTCGGTCGGCCGCGCGAAGGCCGAGAAGCGCTGACGAAGCAGGTGACCGCAGCACGCCTACCGGGGTGCTACGGCGCCCACAGCTCCCCGAAGTACTGGAAGTCGCTGCCGGGCTGGTAGCCGCGCAGGTACGCGCCGATCGGCGGATGCAGCGGCAGGCGCAGGATGCCGTCGCGATCGACCCAGCGCACCTCCTGGATGGCCGCGTCGCTCGAGTCGGGGTCGCCGACCTGGATCGCCGTGGCGTCGGGCACGTCGACCCGGAAGACCACGTGGATGAGATGGCGACCGCTCGAGTGGTGCTCGGGCGCGATCGACTCGACGAGGGCGCACGGTTCGGCGACGGCGACCTGGCGGCAGCCGAGCTCCTCGTTGAGCTCACGGGCGAGCGCGACGGTGAGCGACTCGCCGGGATCGACGCCACCGCCGGGCAGCATCCAGCGCGGGTGCCCGGGGCGCCCTTGGCGCACGAGCAACAGGCGCTGCTGATGCCAGATCATGCCGCTGACGCGGACGCGAGGCGGTCGGTGCGACATGTCAGTCGGCCGTTCCGGTGGTGGGAGCAGTGCTCGTGGCGAAGCCGCCCGAGGATCCGAAACCGGCTGCGCCTCGCGACGCCGAGCTCAGCTCACTGACCTCCTCGACCTGCGCGAGCGACACGGGAGTCAGCACGAGCTGGGCGATGCGGTCGCCGACCTGGACCTCGAAGTCGGTGTCTGGGTCGGAGTTGTAGAGCACGACGCGCACCTCGCCGCGGTAGCCGGCGTCGACGACCCCCGGGCCGTTGACGACGCCGATTCCGTGCTTCGCGGCGAGGCCCGATCGCGGACACACGAGCCCGGCCCAGCCCTCCGGAACCTCGACGGCGATGCCGGTGCCCACCATCGCGCGACCGCCTCCGGCCCGCAGGGTCGCGGCCTCGACGGCGACGAGGTCGATGCCCGCGTCACCGGGATGCGCGCGCGCGGGGATCACCGCGTCGTCGTGGAGCCGCTGCACGCGCAGTGTCACCGGCGATGCGGTCACGCGTCGACCTCGGCATCGGCTTCGGCTTCGGGCGCGTAGAGCTCGTCCATCGATGCGAACGCCTCGGCCGCGGCGGCTGCGGTGGCGGCGTCGATGCGGTACTTGTCGACCTTCTTGAGCAGACGCTCCGGCAGGTGGGCGCTCGCGTGGATGCCGTCCTCCATGTCGGCGCGCTCGACCGGGGTGCCTGCTTCGTAGAGCTCGCTGAGCAGGCCGGCCTCGGCGTACGGGATGACGAGGTCGACGTGCGTCCACTGGCTGGCGAACGAGGCGGCGATGCGCTCCATCAGGGCCGGGAGGCCGTCGCCCGTGCGCGCGGCGACGATCACGGCGTCGGGGTAGCGGCGCTGCAGCTGCTCCTTCTGCGTGGCGTCGAGCCGGTCACTCTTGTTGAGGGCGAGTACGGTGGGGATCTTGCCCGCGCCGATCTGCTCGAGCACGGCACGCACGGCCTCGAGGTGCTGCTGTAGGCGCACTTCCTCCGCCGAACCGTCGGCGACGATCACCACGAGGTTGGCGAGGAGCGTCTCCTCCAGTGTCGACTTGAAGGCGTCGACGAGCTGGGTCGGGAGGCGTTCGATGAAGCCGACGGTATCGGTCACGAGGTAGCGGCGGCCGTCACGCTCGTACGCGCGGGTGGTCGGATCGAGCGTCTCGAAGAGGCGGTTCGCCATGCTCACCTCGGCGCCGGTGAGGGCGTTGAGGAGTGTCGACTTGCCGGCATTGGTGTAGCCCGCGAGCGCGACCTTCGGGATGATCGAGTTCTGGCGCGACGCGCGCTGCGTCGTGCGCCGACCCTCGAGCTCGCGCAGCTTGCGGTTGAGGAGCGCCACACGGTTGCGCGCGAGGCGGCGGTCGGTCTCGAGCTGCGATTCACCCGGTCCACGCGTACCCACGCCGGGACCGGCGTTGCCGCCGCCCGCGCCGAGGCGCTCGAGGTGCTTCCACATGCCGCGCATGCGCGACATGTTGTACTCCAGCTGCGCGAGTTCGACCTGCACCTTGCCCTCGGCGGTCTTCGCGTGCTGCGCGAAGATGTCGAGGATGACCGCGGTGCGGTCGAGCACCCGGCGCTCGAGCTTGTCCTCGAGCGTGCGCTGCTGCCGCGGCGTGAGTGCATCGTCGATCACCACGACGTCGGGGTCGACGTGCTCGACGAGCCGCTTGAGCTCCTCGAGCTTGCCGCTCCCGAGGTAGGTGCCCGCGTGCTGGTCTTCACGGCGCTGCACGATCGTGCCGTCGGTGAGCACGCCGGCGGTGCGCAGCAGCTCCCGGATCTCCTCGAGCGCCGTATCCTCGTCGGCCTGCGGGGCGATCATCGCGGCGACGACCGCACGCTCGGCGGGCCGTTCGGTCATGTTGGCGTTGTAGTCGCTCATCCCGTGCAGCCTACTGCAGCGGGCGCGGATCTACCCGCGCGCAGGTCAGGCGACGTCGCGGAAGTCGTCGCCGAGCTCGATCCGCGTACGCGGGCGGCGGCTGCCGAGCCTGCCACCGGTGGCGGGGTCGTCGTCGAGCGAGGCGTGGAGCGAGTCGAGCTGCGTCTCGAGGTCGAAGCCCATCTCCGCGAGGAACGCGTGCGCGGGTTCCGGGTGGAACTGCGACCCGACCCCGAGTGCGATCTCCTCGAGCGCCACGTCGTGTGGCAGTGCCTCGCGGTACGGGCGGTCGCTCGTCATCGCGTCGAAGGCGTCGGCGACGGCGATCACGAACGCCTCGAGGGGAACGTCGTCGGCCGAGCGGCCGAGATAGCCGCGCCCGTCGTAGCGTTCGTGGTGGCAACGCACCACGTCGGCGTCGTAGGCGTCGAACGAGAAGCTGGCGAGGATGCGGGCACTGACCTCGGGGTGGGCACGCATGATCTCGAACTCGGCCGAGTCGAGGCTCCCCGGCTTGTTGAGGATCGCGTTGTCGACCGCCACCTTGCCGAGGTCGTGGAGGCGGCTCGTCCAGTACAGCGCCTCGAGCTGGCGCTCGGTGAACGCGAGTCGTCGACCGATGCGCATCGCGTAGTCGCACACGCGGTCGGAGTGCTCGAAGGTGTAGCGATCGCGCTCGTCGACGATGGTCGCGAAGGTGTCGAGCGCCGAGTCGGTGACCTCCTGGATGCGATTGCCGCGTTCGAGCGCGACGTACATCGATGCGGCGAGCGGCACCACGACCGGCGCGGCCCACGGGTTGTCGATGCAGAGCGCCGCGACGCCGGCACCGACGAGCGATTCGAGCACGGTCATGAAGAGGTTCGTGGGGAGCCGGTCGACCTCGTCGCGCCAGCGAGCACGCGCGAGGTCGGCGGCGCTCATCGAGTCGAACAGGAAGATGCCTTCGTTCACCAGCGCGAACGCGATGGCACTCAGCAGGAGCGGCAGGTAGTCGTCGGGCAACACCATGTGCGCCACCGCCCCGCCCCCTGCCAGCGACCACACCCAGCCGGCGACCGCGATCGGCGCGATGCGCGTGGGGAGGTTGCCGACCAGGCGGGTCCACGACCGGTGGCGGTGGAGGTCGTAGACCACCGACGCGATCGTGCCACCCACGACGGCGAGCCACGGCCCGACGAGGTAGAGCACGAGGATGCTGACGGCGGCGTGCATGCTCTGCGACGCGCCTCCGCTGTTGCGGCGGACGTCCTGCACCCGCAGCCCGAGCCCGGCGTAGATGAGCACGACGGCGCCGCCCAGCAGGATCAGGGTGCGAACCGCGAGCCCGTCGTGCGCGAGCTGCGCCACGGCCGTGAGGATCACGGCGATCGACACTGCGTGATAGGGCACGCGGAGGAATCGTGGACGGTGCGTCATGGGCGACGTGCACGCCGCGCCAGGAGGCGCGGAGCGACGCCGTACGTATCGGTCAGGCCGCACCCCGCCTTGAATCGCGATCAGGCGGTGACGCGCATGCTCGCTTCGATGCGCTCGATGGCTTCACGGAGCCGATCGTCGGGCGTGGAGAGCGAGATGCGCACGAAGCCCTCACCTGCGGCTCCGAAGCTGGATCCCGGCGACACCACGACGTTCGCTTCGTTGAGCACCTGTTCGGCGAACGTGGCGCTCGTGTGCCCTTCAGGAACCCGCGCCCAGACGTAGATCGAGCCCTTCGGGGCGTTCGGCTCCAGGCCGATGGCCCGCAGCGCTCCGATGACGAGGTCACGGCGGCGCTGGTAGATCGCGCTCATCTCGACCGGGAAGTCGCGCGCATCGGTCAGGGCCTTCGTCGCCGCGGCCTGCACCGCGTCGAACATGCCGCTGTCGACGTTCGTCTTGTACTTCCAGAACGCGGCCACGACCTCGGGATTGCCGACGCAGGCACCGACGCGCCAACCGGTCATGTTCCAGGCCTTGGAGAGCGAGAACATCTCGACGCCCAC
The DNA here is from genome assembly GCA_025964405.1 of Thermoleophilia bacterium. Taxonomy (GTDB): domain Bacteria; phylum Actinomycetota; class Thermoleophilia; order Gaiellales; family SKUG01; genus JAGQUL01. Next base: position 4,733 of record JAOPYW010000037.1, read on the forward strand.
GTCGCGCGCACCCGGCGTCGCGAGGAAGCTCGGGGCCTGGTAGCCGTCGAAGCTGATCTCCGAATAGGCGTTGTCGTGCACGACGACGATGTCGTTGTCCTTGGCGAACTGCACCACTTCCTCGAAGAACGTGTCGCCCGGCTCGATGACGGCGCCGGTCGGGTTGTTCGGGTAGTTGAGGAACAGCAGCTTGGAGCGGGCGAGGATGTCGGCCGGGATCGAGCCGAGGTCGGGCTTGAAGTCGTTCTCGGGCGTGATCGGCAACAGGTACGGCTCAGCGTCGGTGAGGAGCGGGCCGCTCGTGTAGACGGGGTAGCCGGGGTCGGTGCCGAGGGCGACGTCGCCGACGTTGAGCAGCACCTGGCAGATGTGGAAGATGCCCTCCTTGCCACCGAGCACCGGCAGGATCTCGGTCGCCGGATCCAGCCGCACGTCGAAGCGGTGCTCGTAGAAGGAGGCGATCGCCTCGCGGAATCCGAGCCGGCCCTTGTTCGACGGGTACTGGTGCGTGTCAGGTCGCCCCACGGCACGGCGCAGCTCCTCCACCACGACCTCCGGGGTGGGCAGGTCGGGGTCGCCGATACCGAGGCTGATGACGTCGATGCCGACATCGCGCTTGTCCTGGATCTTCTGCTCGAGCTGGGCGAACAGGTACGGGGCGAGACGATCGAGACGGTCGGCGTGGCGCGGGCTCATGCGGGTGCTCCTCAGGGGCGGTGACTGACAGCGGCGGCGCACAGGCTACCTCACCGGCCGCACTTCGCACGACGGAATCTGCGGCATGCCTCAGTGCTGCGGCAACCCGGCCACGAGCTGCTCGAGGTCGAGGTCGCCCGACCACGCTTCGTGTGCTGCGCCGGTCATGAAGGCCCGAGAACCCTCGAACTCGATGTCGAGGGTGCCACCCGGGAGCCGAACCGCGATGCGGTCGCCGAGGCCGGCATCCGCGCGCGCCGCGAACGCGACGGCGCAGGCCCCGGTTCCGCACGCGAGGGTCTCGCCTACGCCACGCTCCCACACACGCATGCGAACGACTCCCGCGTCGGGGTCGTCGACCTCCCAGAATTCGACGTTGGTCTTGTTCGGGAACCGCGGGTGCCGCTCCGCGAGCGGACCGAGGCGATGCAGCGACGGGCCCTCGGGGGCGCGCCGCACGGTGAAGTGGGGGTTACCGACGCTGGTGATGCGGCCACTCAGGCTCGACCCGGCGAGGTCACCGTCGACGGTGGCCAGGTCGATCTCGGTCACGCCCTCGGTGTGCAGCTCCCCCATGTCGACCCGCACGCGGCCGTCGGTCAGGAGGGTCGGGCGCATGATGCCGCCGGCGGTCTCGATCGTGAACGCACCCTCGGCGTCGGGCTGCACGAGATCGTGTTCGGCGAGGTACCGGGCCGCGACCCGGATGCCGTTGCCGCACATCTCGGCCATCGAGCCGTCGGAGTTGTGGATGAGCATGCGTGCATCGGCCGTGTCGGACGGGCCGAGCACGAGGATGCCGTCGCCACCGACCCCGAAATGTCGGTCACAGGCGGCGATGACGGCGTCGTCATCGAGCCGCGACCGCCCGTCGCCACCGAGGGTCACGTGGGGCGCCTGCGAGGCCTCGCGCACGCGCGTCAGCTCCCCCTCGGTGACGAGGAGGAAGTCATTGCCGATGCCGTGCCACTTCGCGAATCGCATGGGTCCAGTCTACCCGGCGAGGTCGACGTGCATCACGGGCCGAACCGCGGAGGGAACGACAGTTTCCGGCGCTTCGTGCCGTTCGCGCGGCCGAACTACTGTACGCTCGTGCGACGAATGCGGTGCTGGGTACCGCGTTCCCGACAAGTGGGTTGTACCGATGCCGTCACTTCCGACCATGGGTATCGAGGAGGAGTTCCTCGTCGTCGACGCCGCCTCCGGGCGCTGCGTGAGCGCGCAACCCCTCATCGAGGGCGGCGGCGACGACCTCGTCTCCGAACTCAACGACTGCTGCGTCGAGTGGAACTCCCCCATCTTCACCGAGGCCGCTGCCATGCTGGGCGCGGCGGTCAGCGTGCGCCGCGACCTCGTGCGGCGCGCGGAAGCCAGCGACCGACGCGTGCTCGGCGTCGGCATGCACCCCAACGACGACGTCGGTGCGACGATCGCCCCCGACGACCGGCACGAGCGCCTCGCCCGCCGCTACCCGTGGGCGTCGGTCAACAACGTCGTGTACGGCATGCACGTGCACGTCGGCATGCCGAGCCTCGACGAGGCGGCGCGCGTGAGCGACCTGATGCGCCCCCTTATCCCGCTGCTCGTGGCGGCCGGTGCCAACTCCCCCATCCGCGGCCTCGAGCCGGTCGGCGCGGTCTCCACGCGCCTGCTGCTGTCGCCCCTCTTCCCGCGCACCGGACCCCCGCCGCGCTTCGGCGGCCAGGCGGGCCTCGACGACTACATCCAGCGCATGGCGGCGCTCGGCGTCATCCGCGACTACCGCGACTGCTGGTGGCTCGTGCGGCCGCACCCGAAGTTCGGCACGCTCGAGTTCCGCATGTTCGACGCCCAGAGCGACCCGGTGCAGTCGGTGCGACTGGCCTGCCTCGTGCGCCTGCTCGCCGAGACGTCGCGCCGCAACGGCGCGCTGATGCCCGACGCCGAGGATGACGTGATCATCGAGGAGATCGTCACCGCCGCCCGCGACGGGTTCGCCGGCACGATGTTCAACGGCGCCCACAACGGGCGTCGCATCGGCGACGTGCTGATCGACGTCGTCGGGCCCGTGCTCGACGGTCACCCCGACGCCGAGTTCCTGCAGCCTCTGTTGGCCGAGGCGGCGCGGTTCGAGGCCACGCGGTCGGTCGAGGACTTCCTCCGTCAGGCCGACCTCGCGGCACACGTCTGAGCCGTTCAGGTGGAGCGGTGCGCGCGTGCGTCGTCGACGATCCGTGGGATGTCGCCGTCGGTCGCGTCGACCCAGGCGAGGCCCGGCCAGCGTCGCCCCCAGGTGACCTGCCGCTTCGCATACTGACGTGTACGCGTCGCCATGAGGTCGATCGCCCGCTCGCGGGAGTGATCGCCCCGGAGCACGCCGAGGCAGTCGTCGAGGCCGTGGAGCTTGCGTGCCGTGTGCGAGAAGGCGGTGTCAGCCGCGGCGCCATCGGCACCGGCGATCGTCGCGACCTCGTCGAGCACGCCCGCCTCGAACATGCGGCCGGTGCGTGAGTCGATGCGTGCGGTGATGACGGCGCGGTCGACCTGGAGGCCGATCAGCGTGGTCGCGTGGCGATGCGGCGCATCCCAGTGGGAGCCGCCGCCGGGCGCGATGCTCTCCCCCCGTTGCGCGACCTCGAGGCCCCGGATGATGCGCGGGCGGTCGTTCGGGTGCACGCGCGCCCCGACCAGCGGATCGAGGGCCAGGAGCTCGGCGTGCAGGACGGCGGCACCCTCTGCGTCGTAGCGCGCCTCGAGCTGGATGCGTGCTGCCGGGTCGTGATCGGGTGCACCGCCCGCATCGGGGTCGGGCAGCGTCGTCAGCGCGGCCTGCAGGTAGAGGCCCGATCCACCGCAGGCCACCGCGACCCCGCGGTCGGCGACGAGCGCATCGAGTTCGGCGTGGGCGGTCGCCGCGAAGTCGACGAATGATGCCTCGTGCGACAGCGGCCAGATCCCGACCATGCGGTGCGGGGCGACCGCATCGTGTTCGGGTGCGGGCTGGTTGGTGAGGATCGGGAGGCCGCGGTAGCACTGCGCCGGGTCGCAGTTCACGACCTCCGTGCCGAGTCGGGCGGCGAGTGCCACCGCGACCTCGGTCTTGCCCGACCCGGTGGGCCCGAAGACGGCAACGACGCGGGTCGGCGTCGTCACGTCGAGATGGTGTCGAACGTCACGACGGATCGACTGCTCGCCGGGGCCGCGACCAGCTCCCCCGCATCGGTGAGCTGGCGTCCGAGCAGCGTCTCGCTCGTCGCGTGCACGATGCGCACGGGCACGATCGCACCGTCGGGCGCGTCGCCCTCGAAGATGACCTTGACGTTGTGGGGCGAACGCCCCCGCAGGCGATTGGCGGGCTTGCGCGCTGCACCCTCGACCAGCACGGGCTGCACGCTGCCGACGTGTCGCTGGTGGCGTTCGGTGGCGATCGCACGCACGACGTCGACCAGGTGCTCCAGTCGGCGCTGCTGCTCGGCGGGCGGGATGAAGTCAGCCGTCAGCGCGGCCGCTTCGGTGCCCGTGCGGGATGAGTAGATGAAGGTGAAGGCGCCGTCGAACTGCACCTCGCGGCACACTTCGACCGTCTCGAGGAACTCGGCCTCGGTCTCCCCCGGGAACCCGACGATGATGTCGGTCGAGAAGGCGATGTCGGGGATCGACGCGCGGATCTTCGCGGCGAGGTCGACGAAGCGCTCGCGCGTGTAGGTGCGACGCATGGCCTTGAGCACGCGGTTGCTGCCGGCCTGCAGCGGCAGGTGCAGCTGGGGCATGACCGAGCTGCACTCGGCCATCGCGGCGATGACGTCTTCACGCATGTGCGCGGGGTGCGGGCTGGTGTAGCGGATGCGGTCGATGCCGTCGATCGCATCGACGGCGCGCAGCAGCTCGGCGAAGGTACGCGGCGAGCCGTCGCGCGGCAGGTGGTTGCCGTAGCTGTTGACGTTCTGGCCGAGGAGCGTGACTTCACGGGCGCCGTCGGCGGCGAGGCGTTCGACCTCGGTGACGATCTCGGCGAACGGGCGGCTCACCTCGCGGCCACGCACGGCAGGCACGATGCAGTAGCTGCACTTCATGTTGCAGCCCATGGAGATCTGCACCCATGCCTGGTGGGGACGGTCGCGGCGCGTCGGCAGCTCACTCGCGAAGGAGCGCTCGTCGGCGATGCCATAGAAGCCCTCGCCATCACCGGGGGTCTGGCCGACGCTGGCGCCCTCGCCGTCGGCGAGTTCGAGGAAGTTGCCGAGGTCGCGGATGCGTCCCGGGCCGAAGGCGACGTCGACCCACGGGAACTGGGCGAGCAGGTTGTCACGCTGCGCCTCCACGAGGCAGCCACCTACGGCGATCACCTGGTTGCCGCCGCGTCGGCGCTTGGAACCCTTCGCCTGGTCGAGCTGCGTGTAGAGTTTCTGGTCGGGCTTCTCGCGGATGGTGCACGTGTTGAAGACCACGACGTCGGCGTCGTCCTGGTCGGCGGCAGGGACCATGCCACGCTGCTCCAGCATGCCCGAGATGCGCTCACTGTCGTGCGAGTTCATCTGGCACCCGAAGGTGATCACGTGGTACTTCTGCGGGTCGGCTTCGTTCACCCGGAAAGGCTACTCGATCGCGGCATCGGAGGGCGTCACGATCGTGTGCCTGCCGCGAGCTCAGCCCACCGGCACGACGGTGGCGTTGCCGCTCGAGTCGACGAGCCGGAGCAGGCCCTTGCGCACCTGCGCAGCGGCGAACGGCACGCGGATGACGCCGGGCTTGCCGCGCAGGATGCGCACGCGGCCGATGCTGATGCCGCCCACGGTGACGCTTGCGTCGACGTATCCGCTCGACGCGTCGAGCGCCTTGACGGTGACGGTCGTCGACTTGGTCCCGGTCGACTTCGTGGCGACCATGACGACCTGCGGATTGTCGACGTCACGCACGACGTCGATCGTCTGGGCCAGGGTGCCGCGGCGGTAGTTGCCGACGATGTCTCGGGTCGAGATCTGCACCGAGTACGTACCGACCGGCACTGCCTTGCCCGCTGCGGTGGCGCCGTTCCACGTCACGGAGTGCCACCCCGTGCCTCCGCTCGTGGAGAAGCTCCGCACGAGTGCGCCGGCTGCGTTCGTGATGCGCACCACGTCCGACGAGCGCTTGTCGACCCGGTAGCGGATGTTGACGGTGTCGCGGTAGCCATCGGTCGGCGGGATGAGCTCCGGCCACGGCACCTCGGGCACGAACACGTTCGGCGGAGTCACCCGGTAGATGGAGAACTTCTCGTAGTACTCCGCGAACTGGGGCACCGACGCGAACGTCGGATCCTTCGAGAGCTTCTTCAGGAGGTCGGTCTGGAAGTCGTGGTAGTTGAGGTTCGCTTCCTGGCCGAGCTGGTAGCGCGACCAGCCACCGGTGTCGTATTGGGAAAGCACAGGCACGACGGCGCGCACGCCCTTGTCGATG
>JAOPYW010000113.1 GCA_025964405.1 Thermoleophilia bacterium
GCACCGCGCGCGACCACGGTCCGCGTGCGGCGATGCTCAACAGCAGCGCCGCCCCGGGCGGGTCCTCCCAGCTGCGACCCTCGCGGCCGCGGCCCTGCAGCTGCGAATCGGCGAGCACGGCATGCACGCGGTTCGGTGCGAGCGCCACCACCCGTTCGGCGGCGAGCGCCTGCGTGGAGTCGCAACGCGCGACGTGCTCGAAGCCCGGGATGTCAGCCGCAGCGCCGAAGGTGTCAGTCGGATCGTTCATCGGAGCTCCAGGTCGCGCGCGCCCTGCATCGCGCGGAGCACGAGCGCGGCCCCGGCCTTCTCGAGCGGCTCGTTGAGGTTGCCGCACTTCGGGCTCTGCACGCACGAGGGACAGCCGTCGTCACATGTGCAGTCCTCGTTCGCGACGCGTGACACCTCGAGCCACTTCTCGATCCGCGCGAAGCCGGTCTCCGTCAGGCCGATCCCACCCGGGTGCCCGTCGTAGATGAAGATGCCCGGTCCCTGGAACGCCTCGTGCCAGTCGATCGACAGCCCGCCGATGTCCCAGCGGTCACAGGTGGCGATCAGGGGCAGCATGGCGATCATGCCGTGCTCGGCGGCGTGCAGTGCGCCGAGCAGCAGGTCGGGCCGCGTGGCGTCGTGCAGCGCACCGATCGCTGCGGCGGGCGCGGCGAACCAGATGGCCTCGGTCTCGAAGGCGAGCGGGGGGAGGTGGGTCTCGACCAGGTCGAGCTTCGTGTGCGTCTGCGCGTTCATCCGCTGGTACGCCACGAGCTGGTCGGTCACCACGACGCGGCCGTGGTGGAGCAGCACCTCGGTACCGGGGAGCTGCTTGGAGGAGATGCTGCCGAGCACCTCGATGTTCGTGTCGATCTTCGGCAGCGTGTAGTACGGGAGCACCTTCGCTCCCACGATCGCCGTCAGGTTGCGGGTGTCGAGCTCCTCGACGAGGTAGCTCTTGCCGCGGTGGAGGTAGACGGCGCCGGGATACACCGTGGAGGCCGCCCGACCGATCTCCACCGACCCGAGCAGCTGGCCGGAGCCGCGCTCGATGATCTGCACGTCGCCCTGGCCCGACGACCGGAGCGAGATCCCCCCGGCGGGGTGTGCGCGCCCCGTGAACGCCACCCCGCTCGGCGTACGCGCCGCCTGACCCGTCGCGACGAGCTGCTCGATCGCCGGTTCCAGCAGGTCGCCCCACAGCGCAGCGTCCACCGCTCCCCCGAGCGGCGCCTCGGCTGCTGCGGCCGCCACGTGTGGCAGCACGATGCGCGGGTTGCGGGTGGAGACGATCGCGTGCTCGACATCCCGTTCGAGCAGCTCCTCGGGGTGACGCATGAAGTACTGGTCGAGCGCGTCCTCGCCCGCGATCAGCACGCACAGGCCGCGCTGCGACGCGCTGCGCGCGGCCCGGCCCCAGCGCTGGCGCAGGCTCGTGATCGTGCCCGGAAAGGTCACCACGATGCTCGCCTCGAGCGAGCCGATGTCGATGCCGAGCTCCAGCGCGCTGGTGGCGACCACCCCCAGCAGCGTTCCCGCCGCGAGGTCACGCTCGGTCGCGCGCCGCTCCTCGGGCGTGTAGCCGGCCCGGTAGGGGGCGACCCTCGCGGCGAGGTCCTCGCGACCGCGCGCGCCGAGCTGGTCGATGACGATCTTGTGGATGAGCTCGCATCCCTTGCGGGAGTTGGCGAACACGATCGTGGGCACGCCCTGCTCGATGAGGGTTGCGTACATGCGCGCCGCCTCGCCGAGGGCGGAATCGCGATCGCCGGTCTCCTCGTCGAGCTCGGGGTTCCACAGCACGAGGTCGCGCGCTGCGCGCGGCGCGCCCTGGTCGCCGACGAGCTCGAAATCGTCGATGCCGGTCAGTCGCTCGGCGTGCTCGAGCGGGTTGCCGATCGTCGCGCTCGACAGGCAGAACACGACGTGCTCGTTCCCGTGGATCGCGAGCAGCCGCCGCAGTCGCCTGATCACCTGGGCCACGTGCGACCCGAAGATGCCGCGATAGACGTGGCTCTCGTCGATGACCACCACCGCGAGCCCCCGCAGGAAGGTCGCCCACTCCGCATGGTTGGGAAGGATGCCCGCGCTCAGCATGTCGGGGTTGGTGAGCAGCAGGTTCGCCTGCTTGCGGATGATCGCGCGCTGCTCCGGCGGCGTGTCGCCGTCGTAGAGCATCGGTCGCGCCCAGCGCGCACCGAGTTCGCGCAGGCGCCGCGCCTGGTCCTGCGCGAGCGACTTCGTGGGCGCCAGGTAGAGCGCGGTCTGCTTGCGCGTGCCACGCACGTCGCCCGCGCCGAGGTCGAGCGGGGTCAGCAGCGCCTCGAGCAGCGGGAGCTGGTAGCACAGGCTCTTGCCCGCGCCCGTGCCGCCCGCCAACGCAACGTGGCGACCCCTGCTGAGCAGTTGGGCCGCCACGTGCTGGAACGGATAGAGCTGGTCGATGCCGGCTCGCCCGAGGGCGTCGCGCACGGCATCGGAGGTCGCTTCCGGCAGGTCGACGAGGTGCTTGCGGCGCGCGGGTTCGACCACGTGCCGCGCGATGCGCTCGTCACCCTCCAGGAGCGGGAAGGCGCCGCCGCTCAGGCGGGGGTCCCGACCCATTCGCCGAGCGCTTCTTCGAGGCGAGCCTCGCTCATCGCGCCGACGAGCTGCTTAACGACTTCGCCGTTCTTGAACACGAGCATCGTCGGGATCGACAGCACCTTGAAGCGCGTGGCGGCCTCGGGGTTGTCGTCGACGTTCAGCTTCACGACGTTGATCGCGCCGGCGTGCGTCTCCTGGAACTTCTCGAGGATCGGGTTCATCATGCGGCACGGGCCACACCACTCGGCCCAGAAGTCGACCAGGACGGGAATGTTCGACTGCTCGACATCGGCAGCGAAGCTGGCGTCGGTGACTTGGTTCAGACCCATCTGGCATCTCCTCGAAATATGAGCTGCCGCGACCCTGCGTGCGGCATGACGTAGGGAAAGTCTATACCCCGCGCAAGCGCACCCGATGCAGTGGGTGCCTTTAGTGAAGTTGTACGCGCACGCGTGCTTCCACACGGTCCGCGCAGGCTCCTCGGAGCTAGGCCTGCACCACCACGGGGGTACCGATCCGCACGCGCGAGAAGAGGTCCTCGACGTCGGGGATCGCCATGCGGATGCAGCCGTGCGACACCGAGAAGCCGATGCTGCCCGGGCTATTGGTGCCGTGGATGCCCACGGTGCCGTCGATGCCCATCCAGCGCGTTCCGAGCGGGTTGTCGGCGCCCGGACCGATCGGCTTCGCATCCTTGGCCCAGTCGCTGTCCGGCGGCGTCCAGGTCGGGTTCTCCTGCATGCTCTGGATCTTGAAGGTGCCGTTCGGCGTCGGGTACTTCTCCTGCCCGACGGCCACGCCGTACTGCTTGACGACCTGGCCCGAGCGCATGAGCACGAGCGAGTGGTCCGACTGGTCGATCACGATCTTGAGCGTCAGCGCAGCGAGCGTGTCGGCGCCGGCCACGCCGTCGGCGCTCACGCCCTTCGCCTGCTGCAGCTTGGCGACGGCAGCCTTAGTGGCGACCCCGTACTGGCGCCCGGAGAACTCGGTGCCGAGCGCGGCCTTCGTGGTCGCCCCCTGCTTGATCAGCTCCGTCTGCAGCGCGGTGACGTCCTTGCCCGTGGCGCCACCCCTCATGCCTGCGGCCTCATCGAGGTCCTCGGTCGAGTCCACGATGAACGCGCGCTTGATCGTGCGCGTCACGCCGAGCGAATCGGTGGAGGTGAGCTGCAGCGCGTGGCGCCCTTCGTAGACCGGCTCCTCGGTGGTGAGCCGGTACGTCACGCGGGTGGGGAGCAGTGCGCTGTCAGTTGCGTCGGCGCCGGCCGGGGCACCGGCCTGGTCGACGATCGTGAGGTCACCCTCCTCGACCGGCGCGCCGTCGAGCTGTGCCGCGAGCTTCGCGCCGTGTGCGTCGGTGAGCGTGAGCTCGAGGCCGAGCGTGTTGCTCGTGAAGGTCGTCGGCACCTTGCCGAGCATCGCTGGTCCGAGGGTGTCGACCACGACCGGCACCTTCACCACGGTCGCGTTGCCAGCAGCGTCGCGTGTCTCCACGACGAGGTCCTGCTTGCCCTCGGGCAGCTTCACCTGCGCCGTGCGGAAGGTCGCGTCACTTCGGCCCGCCTCGACCGGCTCTACCGAGGCGATGCTCGAGCGCACGGTGAACGTCGCGCCGGCTTCGGCTGCGGCCTTCACCGTGAACGGCGAATCCGTGATCGTCGCCGTGCCCGCGACACCGTACGGGTCGTCGCTGCCGGCAGCGACCGGCTTCGGTGCCGTGATGCGCACCTTCGGCGCGACGGTGTCGACGGTGAGGGTCCAGCTCCGGGTCATCGCGCGTCCGAGCACCCCGACGCCGTCGACCTCGACCGAGATGCGGTGGTCGCCGTCGGCGAGCACCGGGGCGTCGATGACCACGTCGCTCCCCTCGATCGCGATGGCGTCCTCGGCC
>JAOPYW010000077.1 GCA_025964405.1 Thermoleophilia bacterium
CTCGAGGAGATCGTCGGCGAGCTCTACGACGAGTACGACAAGGACCTCGACCCGTCAGACCCGCGCGGCTACACGTCGCTCGGCGACGGCGCCTTCGAGCTGCCCGCCACATTCCCGGTGCACGACCTCGACGACCTCGGGCTCCCGCCTCACGACGACGAGAGCGACGCCGCCACCGTGGGCGGGCTCCTGTTCGACGCCCTCGGGCACATGCCGGCCGCGGGCGACGTGGCCCGCAGCGGCGAACTGGTGCTGGAGGCCGTGGCGGTCGACGGCAACGTCATCGAGCGCGTCATCGCCCGCCGCGCCTAGCTCCCCCACATGCATCGAGGGCCGCCCGCGTGGACGACCCTCGATGGAACTCGCATGACCGGCGCCGGCTCAGGCAGCGACGATGGGTGTCTCGTCGTCGCCGTCGACCGGGGTCGGTGCGTCGTCCTCGACCGGGGCCGGAGCCGCGACCTCGGGCTGCACCACCGGAGCGCCTGACATCGGGCGGTCGGCCGAGCGGCGCTCGACCTCACCACTGCCCCAGCGGGCATCCTCGGCGGACGAACCGTCGTGACCGATGCCCGGTCGCGGCACGGCGCCGGTGCGGGCGTTGCTGATCGCAGTGGTGTCGCCGACCGCATGCACGGTGCCGTCGGGCTCGACCTCGAGGGCCGGAAGCTCACCGCCGCGCATGAGCAGCTCGAAGTCGTCACGCTCGAGCGTCTCGCGCTCGACGAGCACCTCGGTCAGGCGCTCGAGCGAATCGCGATGCTCCAGCAGCACGCTCTGCGCCATGAGCTTCGCCTCGCCGACGAGCGTGTCGATCTCGATGTCGATCTTGCCGCGCAGCTCGTCGGAGTGCGCCGCGAGCTGGCCTTCCTGCACGAGGGCACGGAGCGAGAAGTTGTCGCTCATGCCCCACTGGAGCACCATGCGCTGGGCGATCGCGTTGACCTTCTCGAGGTCGTTCTCCGCGCCGGTCCAGATCTCGCCGAACATGATCTCCTCGGCCATGCGACCGCCGAGGCAGATCGCCATCTGCTGCATGAGCTCGGTGCGCGAGCGCATGACCTTGTCGTCGTCGCTCAGGCTGACCATCAGGCCGAGCGCGCGGCCACGGCTGACGATCGTGACCTTGTGCACGGGATCGGTGTCGGGCATCTGGCTCGAGACGATGGCGTGGCCGATCTCGTGGGCCGCGATCATGCGCTTCTCGCTGTCCTTGAGGAGCCGTGTCTTCTGCGGCCCGGCGATCACACGCATGATGGCTTCGTCGAGATCGGCGTTGGTGATCTCCTTGCGACGACCACGGGCGGTGAGCAGCGCGGCCTCGTTGACGAGGTTCGCGAGGTCGGCTCCGGAGAACCCTGCCGTCTGGCGGGCGATCGTCTCGAGCTCCACGCCAGCCGCGAACGGCTTGCCCTTGGAGTGCACCTTAAGGATCTCGCCGCGACCCTTGCGGTCGGGGATGTCGACGATCACCGATCGGTCGAAGCGACCGGGTCGGGTGAGGGCGGGGTCGAGGATGTCGGAGCGGTTGGAGGCCGCCATGACGATCACGGCGTCGGTCGGAGCGAAGCCATCCATCTCCACGAGCAGCTGGTTGAGCGTGTTCTCCCGCTCCTCCTGTCCGCCCTGCGCGTTGTTGGAGCGCTTGCGGCCGACGGCGTCGATCTCGTCGATGAAGATCACGCACGGGGCGTTGGCCTTGGCGGCCTCGAACAGCTTGCGAACGCGGCTGGCGCCGACACCCACGTACATCTCGACGAAATCGGAACCCGAGATCGAGAAGAAGGGCACGCCGGCCTCGCCGGCGACGGCGCGGGCCAGGAGGGTCTTGCCGGTGCCGGGAGGGCCGTAGAGCATGACGCCCTTCGGGATGCTGGCACCGAGTTCACGGAAGCGTTCGGGGTTCTCGAGGAAGCCCTTGATCTCCTCGAGCTCGGCCACGACCTCGTCGGCGCCGGCGACGTCCTTGAACGTCACGGTCACGTCACCCACGTCGAGCATGCGGCCCGGCGCACCGGCAGCCTGCTTGGCGGCCTGGTTGCGGTTGCGGGTCATGACGACCATGAGGATGACGAGGCCCACGATGCCGAACAGGATGAGCCAGGAGGCGCCGTTGGTCTTGCCCGTGGTGGAGACGCTGAACGGCACCGAGGCCGCCTCGAGCTGCTTGGCGATCTCGAAGTCGTCGGTGTAGGTCGTGCGGAACGCGGCGCCGTCCTCGAGCTTGCCCGTCACCAGGTGCTGCTGCGTGTAGACCGTCGCCTGCTCGACCTCGCGCTCGGCGAGCTTCGACGAGAAGCTGCTCAGTGGCACGTCGCGCACCGCGTTCGATGACTGCGACGACGCCATGGCCGCGGCGACGCTGAAGGCGATGATGCCCAGCAGGGCGATCATGATGACGGTCTTGTGCTTGCGGCTGCGAGGCTGCGGCTGCTTCGGGTCGTGCTCGGGCATCCGGTATTCCCTTCCAGTGGACTCCCTGTTGGGATCGGCATGCCGGCGGCACAGTTGAGCGTGTCGGGAGCAGGCTGCACGAATCACAATTTCCGCGAGACATAACGGCTCGTTGACCGGATACATAGGCATGGACACGTTGGTTCGGAACCCCGACGACCGTGCCCTCCCACCCCGCTCGCAGCACGAGGCCCCGCATGCAGCACCACCGCTCCAACGTCGAACGACTTGACCCGCGCCGCCGCACGCGCGCGCACATGCGCCCCCGCACGCGAACGAGCGTGATCACGCTCGCGCTCCCCCAGCTCCGCTACGTCGTGCAGGCGATCCTCGCGCGCATCGCCGCACGCTGACCCACGTCAGGCGTCGAAGCGCTGTCGATGCACGGTCGCGCGCTCGATCGCGGGGCGCGTGAACGGCGCCGCCCGCACCTCGCCGCGACGCCACATGTCGACCTGGTCCGCGTAGTGCGGGCTCGCCGGGTGCCCTGACTGTCCACCGCAGAGCACCGCGGCGCTGCGGTCGACGTCGGCGAGGTCGACGATGTGTCGATGGCTCGGGCCCACCATGGCGTGGTCGTTCGCCGGGTTGTTGAACTGCGAGGTCGACCACACGGTGTCGGGATCCCCGGGCACGGGGAAGGGACCGCGATTGGCGACCCGACCGAGGCCGGGAATCCCTCCGAGCGCGTGGTGCAGGCGCAGGCGGTGGAAGCGCCGGCGGCGCAGTCGGCCGTCGAGCAGGTTGCCCGCCGAGGCGCGCTGCAGGTCGCGCTGCGACCCGCGCTCGCCGCCGACGCCGTCGACGTACCAGCTCCCAGCGCGATCGAAGGCCCGTTCGAGGAGCTGGCGCCAACTCGTCGACGCGGTCCAGCCGGGCAGCGGGGCCGGGCCGTCATCCCCCAGGGATGCGGCTGCGTCGAGGAGCTGCGGGTCGTCGGTGCGGATCGCGTTGATGAGCATCGGGGTCGAGCGTGCGAACAGCGACCAGAACACGTTGGCGCCCGTGCGGCTGTAGCCCAGGAACCTGGGCAGGAGCTCCCCGAGGAACCCGAACGCCTCATCCTGCACGGCTCGCTGCAGCAGGCGCCACGCGGTGCTCGCGTCGTCGTCTGCGCGCAGTTCGCCATCCCATGCTGAGAACGCGCGGAGCAGGTCGCGTCCGGCGGGCGTCGATGGCGTGAGCGCGAGCGGCTCGACGAGGTCGCGCAGCTCGCTGCCGGGCGTCGAGTGGATGTCGGTCTGGATGCGCACCTGGTCGCCGACCGTGTGCCCCTCGATCGAATCGATGAGGCTGCGGATGCGCGCGCCCCGGTAGCCGTTCATCCACTCCCGGCTCAGGAAGTGCGGGTAGTCGTCGCCGACGAGGCGATCGTTGGCGGTGACGATGCGCGCCGCGCTCGGGTTGTAGGCAGCGGGCTGCTCCTCCCACGGGATGGTGCCCACCCACTCGCCCGCGGGGTCGTCGCCGCGCCGGGGCACGCTGCCGTCGTTGCCCGCCGCGCGGATCGGCACCTCACCCATGTGCTGGTAGCCGATGTTGCCCTGCACGTCGGCGTACATCACGTTCTGCGCGGGCGCGAGCCAAGGCTCCAGCGACGCCCGGAACTCCTCCCAGTCGCCCGCCCGGTCGAGCCGGTAGACGGTCTCGGCGGCGCCCCCCGCCCGCAGGCTGTCCCAGCGCAGCGACACCGGGTCGGTGAGCGAGCTCGTGGTCGCGGCATCGGTGATGATCGGGCCGCGCCGCGTCGAGCGCACGATCAGCTCCTCGCTCGCCCCGCCCTTGATCGCGATCGTCTCCGTGCGCAGCTCGAGCGGGTGCCATGCACCGCCCACGTCGCGGTAGTGCTCCCCGGCCGCGTCGAGCTCCTCGAGGTAGCAGTCCTGCACGTCGATCGACGAGTTCGTGAAGCCCCAGGCAATGCGTCCGTTGTGCCCGAGCACGACCCCCGGCACGCCCGGGAAGGTGAAGCCGCGCACGTCGAGGTCGCCGCCACTCAGCCGCTGCTCGTACCACACGCTGGGGAGCTGCAGGTCGAGGTGCGGATCGTTGGCGAGGAGCGCGCCGCCACTGCGTGTGCGCCGCGGCCCGACGACCCAGGCGTTGGAGCCGATGCCGCCCGGCCCACCGAAGCTCGACGTCGCCGCGCGCGCGGCTGACACCAGCTCCCCGAGCACGTCGGCGTGTACCTGCGCGGGCCAGGCGCGGGCGTGGTCGCCGCTCTCGAGCGCGTCGAGCACGTCGGTGCCGACGAGCGCCGCGATCTCGCCGCGCGCGAGTTCACTCTCCCAGTTGCCGCTCAGGCCGAGCGCCATCACGCGCTCGAGTGCGAGGCAGTCCTGCGGCCGCCACGGCTCCGGGCGCGCGCCCAGGAGGCGGTACTCCACGGGCACGCGGCGCCGCGCGCGGCGATACGCGGCGTTGACGCCCGCGGCGTAGGCCTCCAGTGCGGCCCGCACGTCGGCAGGGAGCAGCTCCCATTCTTCGTCGACGTGCCGCGCGAAGCCGAGGGTTCGCACAAGGCGATCGGTGGCCAGCCCGGGTTCACCCACGAGTTCACTCAGGCGGCCCAGGCCGACGCGGCGCAGCAGGTCGAGCTGGAAGGTGCGGTCGGTGCCGTGGAGCCAGCCCTGCACGCGATAGGCGTCGGCGCTGCTCTCGGCGAACACGGAGGGTACGCCCCACTTGTCGCGCATCACGTCGACGGGTGCATCGAGCATGGGGAGGCGCACCTGCCCGCTCCAGCTCGGGAGGGCGCGACGACCGCTCATGTACGCGGCGACACCCGCACTCGCGAGAGCGCTCAGTCCGAGCCCGATGGTGGTGCTGGTGCGTGCCATGGCGTGAGCATACCCCCGCTCCGGCCCAGCAACGAAAGCGGCCCGGAGCAGGAGCCCCGGGCCGTCGATCACTTCGTGTGCAGGTGTTCGTCGCTACTTGAACAGCGACAGCACGCTGGCCGAGTTGGAGTTCGCCTGGGCGAGCATGGCCGTTCCACTCTGCTGCAGGATCTGCTGCTTCGTGTAGTTGGTCATCTCCTCCGCCATGTCGACGTCACGGATGCGACTCTCGGCGGCCATCAGGTTCTCCTGGTAGACGCCGAGCGCGTTCGCCGTGTGCTCCAGCCGGTTCTGCACCGCACCGTACGTGGCACGGGCCGTGCTGATCGCATCGATCGACGTGTCGATTGCCGTGATGCTGATCACGGTCGCGGCCGTTGCCGACGCGAACGAGGAGATCGACGTGCCGACGGCCGTCGTGGCGTTGGTGAAGGCGACACCGAGCGTGTCGGTGCCGTTGGCGCCCACCTGGAGCGTCACCGTGCCGCCCGCGAGGAGCGTGATGCCGTTGTAGTTGGCCGTGCCGATGAGGCGCGTGACCTCGGCGTCGAGCTGCGTGACCTCGGCGGTGATGGCCGCCCTGCCCGCTGAGCTCTGGGTGCCGTTGTTGTACTGGACGGCGAGTTCACGCACCCGCAGGAGGATCGAGGAGATCTCCTGCATCGAGCCTTCAGCGGTCGAGGCCAGCGAGATGCCGTCCTGCACGTTGCGGCCCGCCTGCTGGAGGCCGGAGATCTGTCCGCGCATCTTCTCGGAGATTCCGAGGCCAGCCGCATCGTCTGCGGCGCTGTTGATGCGGAAACCCGAGGAGAGCTTGGCCATCGACTTGCTCATGGCGAGGCTGCTGGCGCTCAGGTTGCGGTGCGCACTGAACGCATCCACGTTGTTCGCGATTCGAAGACCCATGTTTCCATCCCTTGTCGTTACCCGGTGGTGCTCCCTGAAGGCCGGGCTTGCTTGCTTCCATTCGAGGACGCCCCACCCTGGACGTCCGACACCGCGTGTTCCACCCATGGACACGCATGGCCTAGCTTCGACACGTTTGAGCAAGTTCTTTAGAGTGAGTTACAACATCTGCATACACGCATAGTCCAAATAGACATTTCCCAAAACAGGAGGTGGGCCGCGCGGCGCGCCGCGGAGCCGAGAAGGCTGCGTCGCTACTCGAATAGCGACAGCACGCTTGCCGCGCTGGAGTGGGCCTGGGCGAGCATCGCCGTTCCGCTCTGCTGCAGGATCTGCTGCTTCGTGTAGCTGGTCATCTCCTCCGCCATGTCGACGTCACGGATGCGACTCTCGGCAGCCATCAGGTTCTCCTGATAGACGCCGAGGGCGCTCGCGACGTGCTCGAGCCGGTTCTGCACCGCACCGTACGTGGCACGCGCGGCACTGACCGCATCGATCGACGCGTCGATCGCCGTGATGTTCGCGAGCGCACCGGCGGCCGCGGTCGCGAAACTCGAGATCGCCGTTCCGACCGCAGTGGTCGCGTTCGCCAACGCGACACCGAGCGAGTCGGTGCCGTCGGCCCCGACCTGGAGCGTCACGGTGCCGCCCGCCAGGAGCGTGATGCCGTTGTAATTCGACGAACCGATGAGGCGCGTCACCTCCGCGTCGAGCTGCGCAACCTCGGCGGTGATCGCCGCCATGCCGGCCACGCTGTTCGTGCCGTTGTTGAACTGCACCGCGAGCTCGCGCACGCGCAGGAGGATCGAGGAGATCTCCTGCATCGAACCCTCAGCCGTGGAGGCCAGCGAGATGCCATCCTGCACGTTGCGACCCGCCTGCTGCAGGCCCGAGATCTGCCCGCGCATCTTCTCGGAGATGCCGAGGCCTGCCGCATCGTCTGCGGCGCTGTTGATGCGGAAGCCCGATGACAGCCTCGCCATCGACCGGCTCATGGCGAGACTGCTGGCCAGGAGCGATCGATGCGCCCCGTACGCCTCGATGTTGCTTGCGATTCGAAGACCCATCGACCTACTCCTGACTGGTGGCGGGACACGCGCGGTCCCACCGTTCTCCACCAGATCCATCCGGCGGCGCACGGCCGAGCAGTCCACCCCCGGACTCGCGCTCAGCCTCGACGGCGCTGCAATCCAACCAGATCACAGCGCCGTGTCTGCAAACGTCATCGGCGCCATCACGGCTCCCGCCCACCCCCCGTTCGGGGGGCGATTATCACGCCGCCACGCGTATTCGACCGTCCGCTGCATCGGGGCGCAAACCCAAGGGTGTTGGAAATGTTGCAAGTCAGCCTTGCCAGACCGGCAACCCTGTCGTACGTTCGTTGTGTAGCACTTACCGCCACCGAGACGGCGCACCGAGTGTCCAGTTACTCCCCCTCCTCCCCAAGGACCCCCATGAATTTCAAGATCATCGAGCAGTCCAAGCCGCTCAAGTGGCTCTGCCCCCATTGCGAGATGGAGATCGAGGCCGAGATGCTCTCGGCGCCCGATCCCGAGCGTGCCTACGTCTGCTTCTTCTGCGGATGGCGCCGGAGCCTCGCGATGATGGAGTACTACGGATTCGTCCGAGCGGTGACCCCCGCCGACGAGCCCCTCGTCGAGGAGCACGAACGCGTCGGCGACGGCGGCTACTGACCCACCACCCGAAACGACTGCCGCGCGGCGACGCGCGCACCGCATTTCCCCGGCCCTCACCGACTCGCTCGGTGGGGGCCGGTATCGATTCTGGGGAGCTGTCAGCCGCGGGCTGCGGCCGTGCGGCGGGCGTGCAGCAGGTCGCGCACGTCGGCGCTCGGCTCGACCGCCCGGGCCAGGTCGAGGATGGCGAGCAGCTCCTCGGCGCTGGGCTCGCCGCCCGGCACGTTGGCGAGCCCGCGCGAACCGGAGGCGCGTGCATCGCGCACGACGGGCTGCACGGCGTTGGCGACGAGGCCGAGCTCGCGCGCCCCGCGGGTGACATCGAGCTTGACCGCGAAGCGCTGCAGCTTGGCGAGCACGCCCCGCAACGCCGTGTCGTGGTCGGAGAAGCCGCGCACGTCGAGCCAGTTGGCGACCTTCGACATGCCGCCGCCGTCACGCCAGCGATCCCCGAGCACGGCGAGCACCGCTGGCTCGAGGGCCGCGACGGCTGCGCCGTGGGGCGCGTCGAACCGCCCCGAGAGCGGGTGGGCCAGGGGGTGCGTGACGATGCTCCCGGCGAGCGTGAGGGCCTGACCGGCCAGCTCGCTCCCCCACCACGCGCCGAGGAGGGCCTCGAGCCGCTGTTCGCGCGTCGACTTGGCCACGGTGAGCACGAGGGCATGCCGCTGGAGCAGCCGCAGCGCCTGCTCGGCGAGCGCGTCCGAGGCGATCGTCGCGCGCGACGACAGGCCGGCCTCGAGCGCGTGGCAGAACGCATCGACGAGGCCGACGCCGAGGAGCGACATGGGCGCATCGATCGCGAGCAGGGGATCGATGATCGCGAGGCGCGGCTCGGCGAGGTCACTCGTGGCGCTCAACTTGCGACCCGACTCGTCGTCGGTGATGACGCTCGTGCCGCTCGTCTCGCTCCCCGACCCGGGCAGCGTCGGTATCGCGACCACCGGGAGGGCCGCCGTGACCAGCAGCGAGGCATCGCGCAGGCCCGACAGGTGCCGGCGGTAGGTGGCGTCCTCGGGTGCGTGCTCCACCGCGCGCACGGCGATCGCCTTCGCGACGTCGAGCACGCTGCCCCCGCCGAGCCCGACGACCACGTCGGCGCGCCAGGCCCGTGCGAGCTGGGCTCCGGCCTCGACCACGGCGACGCTCGGATTGGGGGGCACGCCTTCGAACAGCTCCACCGCGACACCCGCCGCCGCGAGGTCACCGAGCAGCTGCGCGAGCAGCCCCGATGCGCGGGCGTGGCGGTCGCCGACGACCACGAGGGCCCGGGTGCCGTAGCTCGACGTCCAGTGTCCGGCACGGGTCGCGGCGTCGACGCCCGCCTCGATGCGGGTCGACCATGAGAGGTGGAAGCCGGTCAACGTCAGCCGGGTCGACGACCCCAGAACCACTCGTTGAGCGGGTCCTCGAGGTCGCGGCGCAGGAAGGGCTGCGCACCGGCGGAGATGCCGTCCTGCTCAGACGCGACGAGGTCGTCCTCGAGCGCGCCGTTGGCCGCGTCGAGCGCGTCGTCGATCTCGAAGCCGGAGAAGACGTAGTCGCTCTCGCGCGGCGACGCGAAGTCGCGCTGGGTGAGGTCGCTCGCACGGCCCACGGCCCAGGAGCCGTCGGCGGGGCGGTGCTCGATCCAGATGAGGATCGAGTCGATGGCCCGCTCGTCGTCGGCGGGCATCGGGATGGTGCGGGTGGCGTACCAGTTCGTGCGAACGCTGCTCTCGGGCATGGGGGCGGGCTCCTCGGTGAAATCGTCGGTGGCCTGCTCGACACCGAGCAGGCACTGTGCACGCGATACCCGTTCGCGGGCCTGCGCGAAACGAGCATGGCGACGATGGCTCAGCGACTGGTCGCGATGCGTAGCACGGAGCTGGGGAGCGAGGCGTTCCCGCGGGCGTCGAAGGCGCGGATGCGCCAGGTGTAGGTCGTGCCGCGGGTGAGCCCCCGCACGACCGGACCGGTGATGGTCGCCGAGGTGCCGAGCCCGGAGACCGTCGCCGCGCGCTGCCAGGTGCGGCCGACGAGACGTTCGACGCGGTAGGAGGTGACGCGCGCGTTGTCGGTGGAGCGGTTCCAGCGCAGGCGCACGTAGCTGCGAGCCACCGCGCTCCGCGCCACTCCCGTCACGCGCGCGGGCGCGGAGGTATCAGCACCGGTCGTGCCGGCGCCGACCACGCCCGGGCCGCGGTCACCGTTGACGTCGACTGCCGCGACCGCGAGCTCGTAGTGGGCGCCGGGCCGCAGGGTCGTGGCGAAGAGCGAGCGCACCGACGAACTGCCGACGTAGCTCCACGGCTCGCTCCCGACCCGACCCGAGACCTCGTAGAGGCGGCCCTTGGCTGCCGCCGTCGCGGTCCACGTGAGCTTGAGCGAGGTGCCGCGGCCGCCGACACGCACGGCGCTGATCGCGGGCGGCTCGGGCGCGGCGCTCGTGTCGGTCGAGAGGGTCTCGTTGGCCGCGAGGCCGAGCTGCCAGGTCGTGCCGAGGGAGAGCGGCGACCCGGGCGCCGGGGCGGGATTGAAGTAGGTGTCGCCGTTGCAGTCGTAGACCTCGTCGGCATCCTCCTCCGGGGGCGCCGGGTCAGGGCAGGCCGTGGCGACGAACGAGGCGCCGCGGGGGCCCTGGTCGTCGTAGCACATGACGTCGACCCCATCGATGCAGTGGCCCGCGCCCGAGGAGGTGGGCGGCTCATCCTGCACGGCGCCCATCGTGTGGCTCAGTTCGTGGAGCAGGCTGGTCGGCAGCGGCGGGTCGGGTGTCACGCCGTCGCCACGCGTGCCGTACTGCACCGCGAGGCTGCCGATCGGCGGATTGTTGTTGATGTTGCGTGTCGTGCGCGACACGATCGGATCAGCGGACTTCACCGACTTGAGGAGCGATGAGCGCCGGTAGAGCGTGCCCTGGCCTGCGTAGCCGGGCAGGAAGTCGGCGTCGTAGTACCCGAGCAGCCGACGCAGGCTCGGCGCGTGCTCGGTGTAGAAGTTCGCGAACTCCGGAGCGTCGCCACTCGTCTGCAGGTCCTCGTACATCTGCTCGAAGCCGTTGGCGGCGCTGCGGTAGCTGTCGGCCGTGCCGGGAAGCACGATGCGGCGCACCGTCGGCTGTCCGTCGGGGTCGCACAGCACACGCATGCGGCGCCGCGTGCCGGGCGCCAGCTCGCCCGCGCGCGTGTCGACGATCGCGGCGGCGTCGTAGAGCGCCTGGCGCAGCTGCGTCGACACCTCGGTGAAGCGATCGCCGTGCACGTTGGGGGAGCCGCTCGCGTAGTCGCTCGGAAGCAGGTAGATCAACGCGACGTAACGCGTGCGCGCGGGCGAGGAGCAGATGACGTTCGCGCGCGAACCGACGGCTGCGGCGCGCGACGCGCGGCGGCTCGCCAGCACGGCGGCGGCGTCGGATGGATCGACGAGGTCGGGGCCGTGCGTCGTCACCGCTCCGTTCGCGATGCCCGGGAGCACGTAGAGCCCGTCGCCCGTGCGACAGGTCGCGCCCTGTCCGGGCAGCGACGCCGTGGTCGCGCAGGTGCCGTCGGCGCGGGCGCGCGGCACCTTCGAGGCGGCGCGACCCAGGCTGCGGGCGGCCGCCGCGTGGTCGGCAGCACGCGCGTG
>JAOPYW010000141.1 GCA_025964405.1 Thermoleophilia bacterium
CGTTGTTCTCGGGCTGGCGCGACGCCAAGCGCCCCCTGCGCATCGCATACGCCGGCGGGTTCGAGAAGGATGCCGACTTCATCCGCACGAGCATGTTCGAGCAGCTCGATCCCAACATCGTCTCGCTCAAGGGCGACGACGGCGGCATCGGTGGCATCGGCGGCGAAGACAGCGGCGACGACGACGGCGACGTCAACACGACCGTCGCGGTGCGACGCGGCTACGCCAACCTCGTCATCGGGCGCTACGAGCAGATCCGCATGGATCCGTTCATCCTCGACATCAACCTCGACAACCGGGGCTACGGCATCACGGCGTGGGTCGAGGGCACCGAGATCTGGCGGCAGGATCCCGACATGGAGTTCAGCCAGCGCCTCGCCAGCGCCGAGGGCCTCGTGTGGGCCAGCACCACCGACGGCGAGCCCGACAGCACGCTCGTGTTCGTGGTGACCGGCACCACCGACGACGGGGTGCGTGCCGCGCTCCGCGCGCTGCGGGCCGGCTCCTGCCAGTTCTACCTCGCCTGCGCGGTCGACCGCGAGGGCACGGTCATCCGCTGAGGCACGCCTGAATGCGGGGAGCGGTAGGCGCACGCGGTAGGATAGGCCGATGACGAACGATGCACAGAGCGCGCTCGATGCAGCCTTCGCGCAGGCCGAGGCCACGCCCGAACACACTGGGCTCGCGCCGGCGCACGCGGGCGACAAGCCGTGGCTGCGTGACCTCAACGAGCCGCAGCTCGCGGCCGTGCAGCACGTCACCGGTCCGCTGCTCGTGGTGGCCGGTGCCGGGTCGGGCAAGACGCGCGTGCTGACGCGCCGCATCGCGCACCTGCTCAACGACGTCGGGCCGGGCGGGCACCCGCACGCGCGCCCGGGCGAGATCCTCGCGATCACGTTCACCAACAAGGCCGCGGCCGAGATGCGCGAGCGCGTGCGCGAGATCGTCGGCGACCGCGCCAACAACATGTGGGTCATGACCGTCCATGCGGCATGTGCGCGCTTCCTGCGCTCGGAGGCGGAACGACTCGGCTTCAAGTCGTCGTTCACGATCTACGACCAGGGCGACCAGGTGCGCCTGATCAAGCAGTGCATCGAGACGCTCGGCAAGGATCCCAAAGCGTTCGCGCCGGCCGCGGTGCACCACCAGATCTCCAACGCCAAGAACGCCCTGCAGGGACCGGAGGAGTTCCGCCGCCAGGTGTCGAGCTTCACCGAGGAGACGGTGGCCGAGGTCTTCGAGCTCTACGAGAAGCGCCTCAAGGAGTCGAACGCCATGGACTTCGACGACATGATCCGCCACACGGTGCACCTGCTCGAGACGCACGACGACATCCGCACGCGCTGGCAGCAGCGGTTCCGCTTCGTCATGGTCGACGAGTACCAGGATACGAACCACGCCCAGTACCGCATGCTCAAGGCGCTCGCCGCCGGGCACCAGAACATCATGTGCGTGGGCGACGCCGACCAGTCGATCTACTCGTGGCGCGGCGCCGACATCCGCAACATCACCTCCTTCGAGGAAGACTTCACCGACGCCCAGGTGGTGGTGCTCGACATCAACTACCGCTCGACCACGCACATCCTCGAGGCGGCGAACGCCGTGGTACGCAACAACTCGGAGCGGATCGAGAAAAATCTCAAGGGTGTGCTCGGCGACGGCGAGCTGGTGCAGGTCGTGGCGGTCGAGGACGAGCACGCCGAGGCGCGGTTCGTGATCGGCAAGATCGAAGCCGCGATGCAGGAGGGGCGCTCGCACGGCGACGTCGCCGTCTTCTACCGCACCAACGCCCAGAGCCGCGTGCTGGAGGACATGCTCACCCGCACCGGTCGTCCCTACCAGGTGATCGGCGGGCCCAAGTTCTACGAACGCGCTGAGATCAAGGATGCGATCGCCTACCTGCAGGCCATCATCAACCCGGCCGACTCGCTCTCGTTGCAGCGCGTCGTGAACGTGCCGAAACGTGGCATCGGTGACACCACCGTGGCCAAGCTGCGCACCTACGCCGACACGTATGGCGAGACGCTCGACGAGGCCGTGCGCCAGGCGAGCATGATGGGCACGCTCAACGCCGGCACGCTCAAGAAGCTCGAAGACTTCATGGCGCTCGTCGACGGGCTCCGCACCTTCGAGGCCGGCTCCTCGAGCGTCGCCGCGACGATCGAACACGTCTACGACACCACGGGGCTCGTCTCGGTCTACCAAGCCGAAGACACGATCGAGTCACAGGGGCGCATCGAGAACCTCGGTGAACTCGTCAATGTGGCGCGTGAGTTCGACCAGGCGCAGTCGGGCGGCGACCTCGCCGAATTCCTGCAGGCGCTGTCGCTGCAGTCGGCCGCCGACGTGCTCGACGACGACGGCGGCCAGATCACCCTCATGACCATCCACAACGCCAAGGGGCTCGAATACCCCGTGGTGTTCGTGACCGGCATGGAGGAGGGGCTGTTCCCGCACTCACGCTCCATCCAGGACGGCGACGTGGAGGAGGAGCGCCGCCTCGCCTACGTCGGCATCACGCGTGCGCGCGAGCAGCTCTATCTGGTGCACACGCAGAGCCGCAGCGTCTTCGGCAAGCGCCAGTACGCCATGCCGAGTCGCTTCCTCGACGAGCTCCCCGAGGAGCACATCGAGAAGTCGGACCTCGGCGGTGGTGCACGGTGGGGCGACGGGGCATCGACCGGCGCGGGCCGCGGCTCCGGCTCACACTGGGGTCGCGACGATTCGGGCCCGGCGTTCGGCGCGGCCGGTTGGGCCCAGAGCAAGGGCAACCCCGTCACGCGCAAGGGCGGCGGCGACGAGTTCGGGGCGACCTTCGGCGGCAGCTCCAAGTCGAGCAGCTGGGGGTCGACCGACGGCGCATCGAAGACGGGTGCCAGTGGCATGCTCGCCGGGGGTACGCCCAAGCGCACCCCCAAGCGCGCCGCATCGTTCGTGCCCGCCTTCACGACCGGCGACCAGGTGCGCCACGGCACCTTCGGCGACGGCGTCATCCTCGGGGTCGAGAACGGCGAGATGGCAGTGATCCGTTTCGAGGACGGCAGTGAGCGCCGGCTCATGCTGGCCTACGCCCCCCTCACCAAGATCTAGGCACGCGGCCGCCCGCCACGTCGTGCATCGAACGTTGCGAGGGCCTTCACCGCGGCTTCACGGCGGCCCGTTAGAACACCGCGTGTCAACGCGATTCCGACGAGGAGATCACATGACCGCCCACGGTGCCACCATCCAGCAGCTGCTCACCGCCGAACGCGACCTCGAACCGGTGTTCGAACCGCACGCACGGGTCGACCGCGTGCGACTCGCGCTCCTCGTGATCACGCTCACGATCACGCTCGTGGTGGTGCTCGGGCATCGCGACGTCGCCGCCGCGGCGCACGCCGCCTGCACGGTCGGCGAGCCCGCCGGCTCGAGCTGCGGCGACGCACTCGTGCGCCTCGGCTACCCCTGAGGAGTTGGCCGGCCCCGGCCGGTTACGTGCACAACCGACGAACCGTCCCAGCGGGGCCGGTACAATTGCCCCGTGGCATCCCCCGCGAACACCGAAGGCACCATCGCCACGGCTCCACCCACGTCAGGTCGCGTGCAGCGCAGCCGCGTGGCACTCACCCGGCTCGGGTCGACGTACCCCTACGTCATCACCACCGTCGGCCTGACGATCGTGTTCCTCATCACCTGCTACGTCGTGGGGGGCCAGATCGGCATCCCGGTGCGCGATCCCGAGGGCACGCTCCTCGGCCGGCGCATGATCAGTCCGATCCTCCTGATGTTCCTGTTCGCGATGCTCGACTCGGCCTACCGCGCCGCACGCATCCGCCGTCGCGGCTCCCGCGAGCCGCTGCTGCGCCTCACGTGGCGCACCTTCGTCGACCGATGGTGGTGGAAGCGGCTCGTGCTGGCGACCCTCGGGTTCCTCAGCTTCGCCTTCACCTACCTCGCCTACCGCAACCTCAAGAGCTTCGTCTCGCTCATCAACTACCGCTCCTACGACCAGGAGATGCTGGCGATCGACAAGTGGATGTCGTTCGGGCACGACCCGGCGCAGGTGCTGCACGATGCCCTCGGCACCGGCTTCATGGCCTACCTGCTCAGCTGGGTCTACCTGAGCTACATCCCGCTCATCGCGGTGTTCGTCTCCGCGTCGCTCGCATTCATGGAGCGCATGCGCGAGGCCTACGTCTACGTCGCGTCGATGATGTGGTGCTGGATCCTCGGCACCATCAGCTACTACGCCATCCCCACACTCGGACCCTTCGCGAGTCGCCCGAGCCTCTTCGCCAACCTTCCCGCCACCAATGTGGAGAAGCTCCAGCGCTCGCTCGAGAACACGCGCCTCGAGCTGCACTCCGACAACATCGGCCGTGACATCGTGGGTGGCATCGCCGGCTTCGCCAGCCTCCACATCGGCGTGGTCGTCGCCATCCTCTTCCTGATGCGCTACTACCGCAAGCCCGCGCTCGTGTGGGCGACCGCCGTCTTCCTCGTGCCGACGGCGATCTCGACGATCTACTTCGGCTGGCACTTCCTGCTCGACGACCTCGCCGGGTTCTTCATCGGCTGGGTGTCGGTGCTCCTCGGTCGCGCGACCGTCTATCCGCGCCTGCTGCTCGTGTGGAAGCGCGGCGGCCAGGCACACACCCGATCGAAGGCGTCGACCGCGCGGGTGTGACATTCGTGCGGCGTGGCAGGATGCCCGTATGACCGCCGACTCCCGCACCACCAGCGACCAGATCACCGTGACCGCGCCCTTCGACGGGCGCGAGCTCGGCTCGGTGCCCAGGTGCACCGCCGACCAGGTGCAGGGCGAGATCGGCATCGCACACGAGGCCCTGGGCACGCCCCACGCGCCGCATGAGCGTGCCGCCGTGCTCGATCGTGCGGTGGAGCTGCTGACGCAGCGACACGAGCAATTCGCCCAGTGCATCTGCGGGGAGGCCGGCAAGCCGATCACGCTCGCCCGTGCAGAGGTCGACCGGGCCCTCGACACGCTCCGGTTCAGCGCGGTGGAGGCGCGCACGCTCGTGGGGCAGGTCGTGCCGATGGCGGCGACGGCCACCGGCGCGGTCGCGACCGGGTTCACCCTCCGCCTGCCCATCGGGGTCGTGGCGGCGATCACGCCGTTCAACTTCCCGCTCAACCTGAGCCTGCACAAGCTGGCGCCGGCGATCGCTGCCGGGTGTCCGATCGTGCACAAGCCCGCGAGTTCGACGCCGCTGACTGCGGTGCTGCTGCGCGACCTGCTGATCGATGCAGGCCTGCCGCCCGAGCGCCTCCGCCTCGTCACCGGCAGCGGCGGTGACGTCGGCGACGCGCTCGCGACCGATCCGCGCGTACGACACCTGAGCTTCACCGGATCGAGCGAGGTGGGGTGGCAGCTGCCCAAGCGCGTGCACCGCGCCCGCGTGTCACTCGAGCTCGGCAACTCGACCCCCCTGCTGGTCTTCGACGACGCCGACCTCGACGCGGTTGCGAGCGCCGTCGCCGCCCATGGCTACGGATACGCGGGCCAGTCGTGCATCTCGGTGCAGCGCGTGCTGGTCGACCGGTCGATCTACGGTGACGTGCTCGAACGCCTGACGACGGCCGTCGGCGACGTGGTCTTCGGCGATCCCGCGCGCGATGACGTCGTGGCCGGCCCGGTGATCGACGAAGGCGCCCGCGACAAGGTGCTCGGGCTGCTGCGCGAGGCGGAGGCCGCGGGCGCGCGTCGGCTCGTCGGCGGCGACCACGACGGCAACGTCATCGCTCCCACCCTGCTCGCCGATGTCGATCCCGCACTCGCGGTGAGTTGTCAGGAGCTGTTCGGCCCGGCCGTCGTCGTGACGCCGTTCGATGGTGAGGCGCAGGCGATCGAGTACGCCAACGGCACGCCGTACGGACTGCAGGCGGGCGCGTTCACGAACGACCTGCCGCGCGCGCTGCGACTGGCGGAGCAGCTCACCTTCGGCG
>JAOPYW010000163.1 GCA_025964405.1 Thermoleophilia bacterium
ACACCAAGGAGCACACGAAGGACTTCGCCGGCTTCGACGCCCTCGCCCGCAAGTTCACGACCTTCAACGGCTACACGCCGATGCAGTCGATCCAGCTCTACCCGACCACGGGCACGACCGACGACACCGTCTACGCGAACACGGGCCAGGCGGCGATGACCGTCGAGACGGGCACGTCGTTCCACCAGTCGGACGCCGAGTTCCAGAAGACGCTCGACGGCAACCTGCCGGTGCTCGACTACATCGCACGCGTCAGCGACTCCCCGTTCGAGCGGGTCTTCGGACCCGATGCCTCGGCCGTCACGGTCGACACCGCTGCGGGCACGCTGCGCGCCTCGATCTCCGACGCGAAGAACGGTGGACAGGCCGTGGCGGCTGCCGAGGTCGTGCTCGACGCGAACGCGGCTCCCGGCTCGGGCGTGGCGCTGACGGCAGCCGACGGTGCGTTCGACGGCAAGGACGAGGCGGTCACCGCTGACCTCTCGAAGCTCGGGGGAGCTGCCGCAGCAGCGCAGCCGGGCACGCTCGTCTACGTGCGTGGACGCGACGCCGACGGCCACTGGGGCCCGCTCTCGCCGCAGTGGCTGGGTGCGCCTGGCGTGCCGGCCGCAGCGACGGATGACGCGACGAGCGGGGCGGGCGCGACCTCGGTCGACCCGCGCGCGACGAGCACGATTCCGGGCACCTACCAGGGCTGAACGACCGCCATGCCTCGCGCGGATGGTGCGGGTCTTCCGCAGCGCCCGTGTGGGGCGATCAGGCGGTGGAGGCGCCGTCGGTAGGCGCATCGGGCGCGCGGCCGACGCCACTCCCGTCGCGTGACCCGTCGTCGAGCGTGCGGATGACCCACAACCCCGCGAGCGCCGAGACCGCGAGCAGCCCGAGTGACACGCGGCTCGCGTCGAGCGCCGACAGCCACCCCGTGGCGTCGTGCAGCACGTAGATGACTCCGCCCCAGAGGACGAATGGTCCGAGTGCCTGACCGGCGCGACCGATGAGGTTGAAGAAGCCGAACATCTCGCCGCGGTGCTCGGGCGGGGTGAGCGCCAGCATGAACACCCGGTCGACGGTGTAGATGGTGCCGAGCGCGATGCCGACGATCGGCGCGAGCACCCAGATCGCCCATGCACTGCCGGCGCCGGCAACGACACCGAGCCCGACCGCGAACAGCGGCACGATCGCGAGCAGCGTGTGCTTGGGCCCGATGCGGCGCGCGAGCCA
Source organism: Thermoleophilia bacterium (assembly GCA_025964405.1). Classification (GTDB taxonomy): domain Bacteria; phylum Actinomycetota; class Thermoleophilia; order Gaiellales; family SKUG01; genus JAGQUL01. Next base: position 1,222 of record JAOPYW010000163.1, read on the forward strand.
GCCCGACCCGAGCGCGCCCAGCACGCCCGACATGACCACGAGCAGCGACGCGAGGTTCTTCTCGCGCTCGCCGAACGAACCGAGTCGCGACATGTAGACGATCGCGTAGATCTGCACGGTGCCGACCGCGTCGGCGTACATGAGCCGGCCGAGCAGGAATCGGAGCACGCCGGGCTGGGTCCTGAGCCGACCGACGGTTCCCCCGAGCCGTTCACGCGCGACCTGCGCGACCCCGATCCGCCGCGCCTCGGCGCGCAGCTCGTGGCTTCCCTCGTGCGGCTCGCGCACGAGCACGAAGAGCGGCAGCGCGAAGAGCAGGAAGATGCCGGCCGCCGGCCCGAACGCCTCCTGGATGCGATCGCCGCCATCACCGACCACCTTGTCGGCCAGCACGGTCAGCCAGAGGATGATGCCGACGTACCCTGCGGCAACCGCGACGCCCGACATGATGCTCCAGGCACGCTTCGGGGCGACGGTCGCGAGCATCGGGTCGAACTGCCCGAAGGTGAGGCCGGTGGCGATCGCCGAGACGACGGCCAGTGCCATGACGGGGAACACGCCGAGGGCACCGATGTCGGGGTCGACGAGCCCGAGTGCAGCTCCCGTCGCCGCAGCAACGAGCGTGAAGCCCAGCAGGAGTGGCTTGTGGCGACCCTGCAGGTCGGCGATCACGCCGGCGATCGGCATGATCGCGAACAGCGACGCCGCGGCGAGTAGCTGGGCGGTCGTGTAGTAGAAGTCGGGGTGGCCCAGGTCGTTGATGATCCAGTCGCCGAGGTAGCGCGCGAAGAGCACGTAGGCGAACAGCGAATAGCCGAAGTCGTACACCGACCACGCGACGGCGGCGGGTCCTACTCGGTCGGGGCTGGCGTGGGGCACCCGCGCATCATGCCACTCGCACCAAATGCAGTCATGCGATTGCGAATCGTGCAACGCTGGAAAAACCTCACGGCGCCATTTCGCGCTGCCGATGCTGCCGCGATGCCTGCGCCGCTGCTCACCGTGATCGTGCCGACCAAGGACCGCCCCGACCTCCTGCGCCGGGCCCTCGAGTCAATCGCCGCGCAGCAGTTCAGCGGCACGATCCAGACCATCGTCGTCGACGACGGGAGCGCCCTGCCCCAGCAATGGGTCACCGCGCTCCCGGGCCTCGACCTCACCTACGTGCGGCACGAGGCCTCGCGCGACCTCGCCGGTGCGCGCAACACGGGCCTGCGCCACGCCACGGGCACCTACGTCGGCTACCTCGATGACGACGACGTGTGGCTCCCCCAGCACGCCCAGCTGCTCGTCGACGCGCTCGAGGCGCATCCCACCGCGCGCGCCGCCTACTCGCTCGCCGAACGTTGGCACCAGCAGCTGCAGCAGGGCACGTGGGTCACGGTCGAGGCGGGCGTCGAGCATCGCCACGCCCAGTTCGACCTCGACATGGTGCTGCTCACCAACCTCACCCCCGTGAACACGGTCGTGCACGAGCGTTCGCTCATCGACGAGGTCGGCGGCTTCGACGAGACGCTCGCCGTGGTCGAAGACTGGGACCTCTGGATCCGCCTCCGTGCCCGCACCGAATTCGTACACGTGCCCGAGGTCACCTGCGCCTACACGACGCGCGGCGCGACCAACATGACGCAGCAGCGGATCCGTGAGTTCTGGCCCGCGCAGGCCCGCATCTTCCACCGCTACCGCGAACTCGCCGCCGAGTTCTCCGGGCTCGGCGACGTGCAGCAGTCGCACCTCGCGAAGGTGATCGCCACCATGGGACCCGACGACGCGGCCGTGGCGCAGGAGCGCGCGCGCATCGCGCTCGGCCAGCCACCCAGCGACGCGTCGCTGCATCATGACTACGGCAGCCCGGGTCGATCTGGGGAGCCGTCGGCAGGCGCGGACGCGTCGACCGACACCGCGGGCGGGGTACACGCACGCGCCGGCGAGGAGCCGCTCGTGAGCATCCTCATCCCGACCTGCGACGAGGTCGACCTGCTCCGCGCGGCGGTCGAATCGGCATCCAACCAGACCTACGCCAACGTCGAGATCCTCATCTCCGACGACTGCTCCACCGACGCGACGCGTGACCTCATCGACGAGGCATCGCAGGCCGACCCGCGCATCCGCGGGTGGGTCAACGCGGCCCCCGTGGGGCGCACCGAGAACTACCGTGTGCTGCTGCGCGCCGCGCGCGGCGAGTTCGTGAAGTACCTCGACGCCGACGACCTGCTGCACGCCGACTGCGTCGAGCGCCTGCTCGCCCCCCTGCTGCGCGACGAACGCCTCGTGCTCGCCACGAGCAAGCGTCAGCTCATCGACCTGGCCGGGGATGCACTGCCTGACCATGCCTACTCGCAGGCGATCGCGCCGAGCCCGCGCCGCATGCCGGGGGCCGACCTGGTCAACCTCTGCCTCCGCACGTTGGCCAACTGGATCGGCGAGCCGTCAGCTCCCCTGTTCCGAAGGGCGGCCGTGGCGGCGACGACGATGTTCGAGTTCGGTGGGCGACCGTTCGACGCCTCGGCCGACCTCGCGCTGTGGAGCTCCCTGCTGTCACGTGGCGATGCGTGGTACGAACCCGATCCACTCAGTTCGCAGCGGGTACACGACGCGGGTGACGAGACGTCACCGGCGGTGGTGGTGGAGGCGCTCACCGACCTGCTCGCCATCATCGAGCTCGGACCCCAGTACGGGTTCCTGCTCGAGAGCGACGACGCGCGCCTCGCGCTCACCGGGCTGCTCGGCCGTGTCGCAGCGACCTACGGGACCCTGCACGCCGACCCCGCAGCGGCCGCCCTCCTGCCCGCCACGACCCGCATCGCCGAACTGCTCGCTGCGACGCGCGCCGATGCACGCGAGCCTGACATGCCGTTCTACACGACCACCGTCGTGGTGCCCGTGACCGACGACCTCGGCGCGGCGATCGAGAACATCACCGCGATCTCCGACGGCACGCCCGGCACGTGGTTCGAAGTGTGCTTCGTCGACGACGCCGCCGACCCCGAACTCGCGAACCTCCTCGACAACCTCGAGGGTGACATCCAGGTCGTGCGTCACGAGAGCCGGCTCGGGGCGAGCGCGAGCTACGCGAGCGGCATCGAACACGCGCGCGGAGAACACGTGGTGCTCCTGCACCCGCAGGCGGTCGTGCACCCCGGCTGGCTCCCGCCGCTGGTCGGCCTGCTCCAGGCGGGCCATGACGTCGATGCGGTGCTTCCACTGCTCCGCGATGCCGAAGCGCCCGACATCCGCGACGTCGGCTCCGACGACGCCGTGCTCGCCGTCGCCGCCACCCGCGACCTGCTCCACGACACGATCACCCGCAGCCCGGTGACCACGATCGGCGACTCCGCGGGGCACGCCCTGCACATCGCACGCGACGCCCTCGTCGCTGCTGGTGCACGGGTCGTGGTCGAACCGGCCAGCCGCGTGGAACCGCTCCCTACGGCGTACGCACCTGCGCCCAGCACGTCGGTGGATGCTGCGATCTCCTCGCGTAGTTGAACATCAGCCACGGAGCTACTGCCGACGTCGACGTGCTCGCCGCCGAGGCGGCCTCGTCGACGCCTCGGCGTCGCGATGCACGGACGGCGCTCCCCTCGGCGGGCGCCGTTCTCGTGACGGCTGCTTTCAGCGACGCGGAACGTTTAGTGCAGCGCTTGATGTGGCCGCGTCACCTACTTCAATGTCCGATTCTCCCGATTTCGCACTGATTGCTGACAAAGCTCCAGTTGTGCCTTGAGTCGGTGAACATGCTGCTTGCAGAACCGGCAATACGGATGCTCGGCGGCGACGCCCCTTCCCGTTTCCCGGTCCTGAAAGGCAGTCCCATGTTGCGACGATCCCTGCTGCTCTGCCTGAGCAGCGTATTCCTCCTGGCCTTCGCGCCATCCAGCGCGTTCGCGCACCACGCGACCGTCACGGCGACGGTCGATTGTGGCGGCAGCGTGGCCTATACCGTGACGTCCTGGTCGACGCCGGACGAGGATCACCGCATCAACAACTCGGTGAACGTCACGGTCGGTGGCGCGGCGGCCGGATCCGGCGCGCTCACCGCGGCGAACGGCTACGCGTTCTCGGGTTCGTTCCAGCTCACGCAGCCGCTGCCCGCATCGGTGACCGTCAACGCGGCCTACGGCGCCTTCGGCGCCTCGGGTGAATACGGCAGCGCCGGTACCGCATCGACCGGGGCCCTCACGGTGCCGCCGTGCCCGACGCAGCCCACGGGCAGCATCGCCGACATCTCGTGCAGCTCCGGCGGCGCACTCGCGACCCTCGGCAACACGGGCGGCGGCACCGCCACGATCCGCATCACCAAGGATGGTGCGGTCGTCGAGGACGTCGCCGTCGGAGCAGGCGCGACGGAAACCCGGCTCGTGCCGATCGCCGAAGACACGACGGCCACGATCACCCTCTCGTCGGGTGGAAGCACGCTCGCCAGCCGTACCCTCTCGGCCAACTGCAACCTCGCCCCAGCCGTGCCCTCGGCGACGATCGCCGACATCGACTGCGCCACGGGTGGCGCGCGCGTGTCACTCGGCAACACGGGTGAGGAGACGGCTACCTTCACGGTGACCGCCGCTGGCGCGACGGTCGCCACGGTGCCCGTCGTCGGCGGCGCAACCGCGAGCCAGGTCGTGCCGATCACCGAGAACGCCACCACGACGATCACCGTGACGGCTCCCGGGCTTGCAACGGTCACTCGCACGGTGATGCGCGACTGCGTCGCACCGGCCGCGCCCGGTGCGGTCATCGGTGGCATCTCCTGCACCGACGGTGGTGCCTACGTCATCGTCACCAACACGGGCGGTGAGGCCACGACGTTCACGATCACCGTCGGCGGCGCGGTGCTCGACACGCTCGTCGTGACCGGTGGAGCACAGGCCACCCGGCTCGTGCCGATCGCGGAGGACACGACTGCCGCGATCGTCGTGACTGCCCCGAACCTGACGACGGTCTCGGCGCAGGTCGCCCGCGACTGCACCCCGGCAGCTCCGACACCGACCCCGCCGGCCGCGGCGAATACCGCGGCTCCTGATGCCGCCCTCAACACGCCGATGGCCAGCGAGGCCGACTCGCTCGGCAACGCAGCCGGCGCGGTCGATGCGGTGGGCGTCACCGAGCTGACCCCGGTGCTCGACGCAGTCGCGACTGCCGGTGTGAGCGACGTGGCCGCTGGCGCCACTGACGAGCTGCCCTTCACCGGCACCAGTGACCTGCGCGCCCTGCTCGTCGGTGGGTTCCTCGCCCTGCTGCTCGGCGTGCTGCTGCCCGTCACCGCACGCCGCGCCGAACGGCGTGCTCGCACCGCTGCTCGCGACTGATCCGCGAGCAACATCACGAACATGAGCTTCGGGGGGCGGTGCACATGCACTGCCCCCCGACCGTGTTCAGGCCTTCTTCACCACGCTCGACTTGAGCTGCATCGGGCCGAAGCCGTCGACCTTGCAGTCGATGTCGTGGTCGCCCACACCGTCGACCAGACGGATGTTGCGCACCTTCGTGCCGACCTTGATCGACGACGAGGCGCCCTTGACCTTGAGGTCCTTGATGACCGTCACGGTGTCGCCATCGAGGAGCACGTTGCCGACCGCGTCCCGGATCACGCGCTCGGCAGGCTCGTCGCTGGCCGCTTCGGCGGCCGGAGTCCACTCGTGCGCGCACATCGAACAGACGAGCAGCGGCCCCAGCTCGTAGGTGTACTCGCTGCTGCAGGCGGGGCATGTCGGCGTCGCGGTGTCGGTCATGCGGAGCACTGTAGACCACGACCGGCCGCGAAACAGCTCCCCTCCTCCAACTCGATACGCAGGCAGGAGCCGTGTCGGGGTGGCGCGGTGGGGGAGGACGACGATGACGACGGTCGGGACAGGACCCACGCGCGACCAGCACGGCGTCAGCCCCTGGAAGGTGGGCGCCGGCATGGCGACGCTCGCCGCCGTTGCCGTCAACACCAAGTCGATGTACAGCACACCCCTGCCGCAGCGGGCGATCCTGACGGTGCTCGCAGGCGGCGCCGGATTCGCGGTCGGCGCCCTCTCGAGCGGCCTTGCCCACGGCGTCGACGCAGCCACGCCGCTCGACGGAGCGGGTTCCCTACTCGCTGTCGCCGGCGCATCCGGGCTCACGATCCTCGGCACCGTCCTCGCGCTGCGTTCGCACCCCGACGCGGCTGCGCTGCACATCGCGAAGTCGGTCGCCCAGGTGGTCGGTGGGGGAGCCGTCGTCGGCGGACTCCTGCTGGGCGAACAGGCCGTGGCCGACAAGATCGCTCCGAAGATGCCCGGTGGGGAAACGGGAGCGCACGTCGCGCTCCTGGGCGGGGCGCTGCTGACTGCCGCGGCGTTCATGCACCTGCACGTGCGCCCCTCCGCCGTGTCGGCCGCCGAGGAGGCTGCCTACCGCGCGGCACAGACCGCGGGCATGCCCGACGTCGCGAAGCTGCCGTTCGACCTCGCATCCCACGACGGGCTCGTGGCGGAGCGCAAGCTGATGACGACCGTGTCGGGCTTCGGCGCCGACACGCTCCTCCCGTTCTCGCAGCTCAACAAGGCCGGCAAGTTCTTCCTGTCGGAGGCGACCCCGGCGGCGGAGATCAACCGCATCATGGGCACGACCGATGCGATCGACCCCGTGCGCCTGTTCAGCGGCGTCAAGATCGGTTCGTCGATCTCCGAGCGTGTCGACCTGGCCGTGCGGGAGGCCGAGCGCCTCGGCGCGTTCGATGGCTCACGCACGCACGTCCTCATGGTGGCGCCGACCGGATCCGGCTACATCTACCCGGAGACCGTGGCGACGCTCGAGAAGGCGACCGGCGGGCGCAGCGTCACGATCGGCATGCAGTGGAGCGACAAGCTCTCGGCCTTCTCCTTCTCCCGCGTCCCGTACGCGGAGGAGTTCTTCGAGGCGATGAACGCCGGGTTCCGCAAGCGCATAGCGGCCATGCCGGCCGAGCTGCAGCCGAAGCTCATCGGCTACGGAGAGAGCCTCGGCAGCAAGGCGCTCCAGAACACCTTCGCCAAGAGCGGCGGCGCCGCGAGCGTGGCGGAGCACGGCTTCGACTCCGTGCTCACCGTCGGCAACCTGCGATCGAGCGCATTCCGCACGCAGACCGTCGGCATCACCGGCCACAAGCTCGACGCCACGGGTTCGGTGTTCGAGCTCGACGACGTGCGCGACATCGACCAGCAGCTCACGTCGGCGCAGCAGTCGGGCGTCAAGACCTGGCTGCTCTCGCACTTCGGGGATCCGGTCAACCGCATGGGCAACGAGAACTTCTACCGCAAGCCGGAGTGGCTCAGCGACCGCGCGTTCGGCACCGGAATCCCCCGCCGCATGAACTACTACCCCGGCATCACGGGCCTGCAGGGCGTGGCCGACATGTACAACGGCGCCAACCTCAAGCCGGGTGACTTCACCGGCATCGGCCACAGCTACAAGCTCGACGTCGGTGAGGTCGTTCCGAAGGTGCTCGGCCTCCAGGTCACCGCCGCGCAGCAGCAGGCGATCCAGGACAGCAACTACATCCTCGAGCTCGCCCGTCGTGAACGCCCGCTCGACTTCAAGTCGCCCGAGCCGTGGACCTGGCTCACGCCTGCGGCCAAGTAGCCAGACGCTCGCCCGGACGCAGAACGGGAGCACCCGAAGGCACTCCCGTTCTCCTCGCTCGAGCTGTCAGGCGCGTCAGTGGCGCGTGACCTTCTCGCAGTCCTTGGCGACCTTGTCGCCCTTGTCGGCGACGACCGCATCCTTGCCGGGGCCGCAGGCGACCACGTCGACGGTCTTGTCGTTGGCGACGATCTTGTCGTTGCCCGCGCCGCCGGAGACCTTGTCCTTGCCGGCACCGCCGTTGATGGCGTCGTTGCCCGGTCCACCGGAGATCACATCGTTGCCGGAGCCGCCGAGCAGCTTGTCGTTACCGGCGCCGCCAACGATCTTGTCGTTGCCCGTGCCACCGTCGACCTTGTCATTGCCGACGCCACCGTCGAGCACGTCGTTACCCGCGCCACCCAGGAGGACGTCGTTACCGGCGCCACCCTTGAGCGTGTCGGCGTTGACGCCACCGACGAGCTTGTCGTTGCCCTTGGTGCCGACGAGGAACTTCGGCTCGAGCGCATCGTTCACGCCGTTGCAGTTCGCGTCGACGACGCCGGCGCCCTGAGCGGGCTTTGTCTTGTCGGTGACGTTGCAGTCAGCCGTGTCGACGATGCCGTCACCGTCGGTGTCGGGATTCGGCTTGAGGATGGTGACAGGGCCTCGAACGAACAGGTCGCTCGCCGTCGCCGGCGCGGCGGATGTGACGCTCGCGTTGAACGAGTAGGCGTTCGACGCGTCGCTGCTCGGGGCGGTCCCCGGAACCGCGATCGTCGCGCTCAGGGTGCCGTCAGCCTTCGACGTCACCGTCTGGCTGTTGATCTCGTCGCCGCTCTGACCATGCGAGACGCCGAAGCCGACCGTCACTGCGGTCGTTGCCGGGAACCCTGCGCCCGTCACGGTGAACGACGTACCCGGAGCGACCGCGGTGGCCGGACCGGTGAGCGTCGCGCGGTGCGACACGAGGCCGATGTTGTGCCGGCGAGGGCATATCCGCCGACGGCGACGACGATCACGACCAGTGAGGCGATGATCACGAGCAGGGCGGGTCGGGGGAAGCGACGGTGCGGCACGGCGGGATGGTACCGGGATCCGCAGATCGACCACGTGGGCCAGCCGCGTTCGGAGGGCCTAGGACCAATGTCGCGTAGCGCCTCCGACCCGACTGCCACGACGATGAGGCACGACAACCACCCAGGAGCACACCGTGTCTCGATCCATCCGCACCACCACCATCCTTGCCGTCACCCTCGTCGCCGTCGCGGTAGCGGCACCCGCCGCCTTCGCACGCAAGGGTGGCGATTCCGCGCCGACGCCGACCCCGACTGCCCCGGCACCGACCGCACCCACGGCGCCCGCACCCACGCCCGCACCCGAGCCGGTGTACGTCGACTACTGCGCCGACCCGACCATCGTGAACGTGGCGCTGCCGGACGAGGTCCTCGTCAACGCGGCCGGCGCGGCCGGCTGCATCGCGGTTCGCGTGCACAACGGCGTGTTCAGCGTGGCAGCCATGGTGCTCGCGCCGGGTTGGACCTACAGCGCGAAGAGCTCCACCACCGGCGGCGACCGGGTCAAGCTCGAACTCACCGACGGTCGCACCGACATCACCTACCTCGTGGAGCCGGGCAAGACCTGGATCCGCTGAACCAACGGTACTTACTCGGGGTGGTGTGGCGGATGATCGCCGCGCCACCTCGAGTGCGTTCAGGCGTCGCCGTTGCGCTGCGCCCAGAGCGCCGCCTGCGTTCGGTCGGTCACGCCGATGACGGCGTAGACGCGGGTGAGGTGCGCCTTCACCGTCTTCTCCGAGATGCCCAGCTCGCGCGCGACGAGCTTGTTCGGAAGCCCGCGCGCCACGGCGGCGAGCACCTCGCGCTCGCGACCCGAGAGCTCCACCTTGTCGATCCGGCGACGGTCGCTCAGCACGGCGCGCGCCGCGCGTGGATCGAGCGGCGCGTCACCGGCAGCAGCTGCGCGGATGGCGGTCGCCAATTCGCCGGGCTCGCAGTCCTTGAGGATGTAGCCGCCCGCGCCGGCGTCGAGCGCGCGCAGCACGTCGTCGCGCGCCGCGAAGCTCGTCAACATGAGCACCACCACGCCGGGCGCGCCCAGCATGATCTCCCGGGTCGCCGCGACCCCGTCGGCGATCGGCATCGACACGTCCATGAGCACCACGTCGGGGCGAAGGTCGAGCGCGACGGTCGCACCGGCGCGCCCGTCGGCGGCCTCACCGATCACCTCGAAGCCGCCCGTTGCCTCGAGCATGCGGCGCAGGCCGGTGCGGACGATCGCGTGGTCGTCGACGATGACGACTCGAATCACCGGGTCGTCAGGCATCGCTCGTCTCCAGGTGCAGCTCCACGACGGTACCCTCCCCGGGAGCCGAACGTATATGCATCGTGCCACCCGCCGACGCCACGAGGTCGCGGAGCAGCACGAGGCCGACGTGGCCGTCGCCTGCGGGCGCCGCGGTGTCGAAGCCCGCGCCGTCGTCGACCACCCGCAGCAACACGCCGCGACGGGCGTGCGGCGCGACCGTCAGTTCCAGGGTCGCGGCGCGCGAGTGGCGCTCCGCATTGCGCACCGCCTCCTGCGCCACCCGGTAGAGCAGGCGCTCGTCGGTGGCGGTCAACGGTCGCGCCAGGCCGAACGTCAGCCGCGGCTCGATGCCCCGCGCCGGCAGTTCGCTGATCAGGTCGGCGAGCGCGGCCTCCAACCCGACGTCGCGGAGGTTGGGTGGGTAGATGTCGACCAGGAGCGTGCGCAGCTCACGCACCGACTGACGCACCTGGCCTGCGGCTGACGCCAGCGCCTCGGTGACGTCGCCGCTCGTGCTCGCGGGTGCTTCGAGCGCCGTGGCGTGCAGGTGCATACCGAGTCCCATCAGGCGCTGCACAACGCCGTCGTGCAGGTCACGCGCGATGCGGCGGCGCTCGAGTTCGCCGGCGTCGACGGCGGCCTGCAGCAGCGCTTCACGCTCGCGGCGCCGTGCGCCGAGGCGACGTGCGAGGAGCCAGGCCAGTGGGGCCTGCAGCAGCTCCAACAGCAGGAGCGCGCCGATGGCGGGTGGCAGGATGCGGGCCCAGAGCGCGCGACCCGAGCTCGACACCGACGCGTCGCGAACGTAGGTCTCGAACATGAGGGGCGTGCCGTCGGGCGCCTCCACCCGGGTGTAGACCTCGAGCAGGCGGCCGAAGTGGCGGTCGGCGCGATTCTCGGGCTGGTCGAGATCGGTGATCTCGCTGGCCGTGCCGCCCTCACGCAGGATCTCGAGCTCCTCGTCGTCGAGCTCGAAGGTGCTGCCGACGAGGGCGGAGCGATCGGCGTAGATGATGCGCCCCTCGGAGTTCCAGAGCTTCACGCGCACGGTCGTCGAGTCGAGCACGCGCGTGCGGACGAGGCGGTCGAACTCCTGGCGTGCGGCCGGGTCGCCCGCGACGAGCGACGCCGTCAGCGCCGGCTGCACGACCCCACGCGCCGCCTGCTCGGTGCTGCGCCGAGCGGACCGCTC
>JAOPYW010000196.1 GCA_025964405.1 Thermoleophilia bacterium
GTGGCGACGGCGGCCAGTACGGCACCACGTCGACGTCATCCTCCGACAAGCCTGTCTCACTGCGGCAGGTCACGGCACCCAAGGCCGACGCCGACCTCACCGAGGAGATGGGCGACGACGGCGCCGCGCTCGTCACCGCCGGGTGCTCCTTCGGCACGTACAAGGAGGAGGAGGCGAACCACGTGAAGAGCGTCGACGACCTCGACTTCGCGACCTTCCCGCCGACGTCGGGCACGCACTTCGAGGTGTGGGCGACCCCGGGCGTCTACGACAAGCAGGTCGCCGACGGCTTCGCGGTGCACGACCTCGAGCACGGTGAGGTGGTGCTCTCGATCGGTACCAAGGTCGACGACGCGCAGGCGAAGCTGCTGCGCGCACTGCCCAAGGACGAGGAGAAGTGGGTCGTGACGCCGCGCCCCGACCTCGCGGGCGTGTTCGCAGCTGCCTGGGCGAAGGGTCTCTCGTGCCCGCCCGAAGCACTCGCCAAGCTCACCGACGAGCAGCTCGAGGCTGGCATCCGCACGTGGTATGCCGCCGTCGTCAGCACCGGCTCGGAGGCCGAGAAGGACATCCCCGCCTACGCGGGCGCGATGAAGGAGCCCACGCCCGCGCGTGACATCTCCGTCGCCGCACCGTTCTGACCCTCCGCGCACGCAGCACCGCCCACGCTCCGACCACCGCTCCCCCGAAAGGCGATCGACATGCCGACCAACACCCCCGAGTTCGCCAAGGAGACCAGCTCCGACGGGTCGTTCCAGCGCCAGACCAGCGTCTTCCGCGACTGGGTCACGGCCGACGGCTCGTCGGAGTTCCCGGCCGAGGCAGGGCGCTACCACCTCTACGCGTGTGCGGCCTGCCCGTGGGCGCATCGCGCAATCATCGTGCGCGAACTCAAGGGCCTGCACGACGCGATCGGGCTCACGCTCGTCGATCCGCTCCGCGACGAGCAGGGCTGGCGCTTCGGCGACGGCTCCCCGAAGACGGGCGACGTCGACCCGCTGCACGGCTGGACCTACCTCTCCGAGGCGTACACCGCGAGCGACCCCGAGTTCGACGCGCGCGTGACCGTGCCGGTGATCTGGGACACGAAGACCAACCGCATCGTCAACAACGAGTCGAGCGAGGTCATCCGGATGCTCAACTCCGCGTTCGACGCCTTCGCGGCGAACCCCGAGCTCGACCTGTACCCGGAGGCGCTGCGCCCCGAGATCGACGCGGTGAACGCCTGGGTCTACGACCTCATCAACAACGGTGTCTACAAGAGCGGCTTCGCGGTCTCGCAGGAGGCGTACGACACTGCCTTCGCGGGCGTGTTCGAGGGCCTCGACCGCGTCGAGGAGCTGCTCCAGCACCGGCCGTACCTCGCAGGTGAGCAGCTGACCGAGGCCGACTGGCGCCTGTTCACGACCCTCGTGCGGTTCGACTCGGTCTACGTCGGCCACTTCAAGACGAACCTGCGCCGCATCGTCGACTACCCGACGACCTGGGAGTACACGCGCCGCCTGTACCACCACGAAGGCGTCGCGGAAACGGTCAATTTCGACCACATCAAGCGTCACTACTACGAGACGCACCGCCAGCTGAACCCCTCCGGCATCGTGCCCGACGGACCGGCCATCGACTGGTCGCGTTGAGCCTGCGCACCATGGGCGCCGCAGTCGTCGCGTGCGCGGGCTGCGACCGACGCTTGCCCGTGCCACCCGGCACACCGGGCTTGTAGCAATCCGCCCAATACGCCCAGCCTGACTCAGGATCGAAGCAGATCGTCCGATATTCCCTGGGTGAGTTGGCTTCGAGGATTGGGACGTGCGGGGGCGCTGCGGGGTATGCGCCTGGCCGTGGCGTGCACCGTTGCAGCCGTGCTGCTGCTCGCCGTGACCTCGAGCATCGTGTTCGCCGGCACCGTACGCAAGGGCGCCGTGCGCGTCACGAAGCCGGCACCCACCAACTGCGTCTTCACGTTCCGCAAGCTGGCGGCGACCAAGGCCGCGAAGGGCAATGCGCTGCTGCGCCACGTGACCCGCGTGTGCCGCGCCACGGGTTCGACGGGCACGGGCGCATCGAAGGGCGCGAAGCTCCCCACCTACGTGCCCGCCCGACTTGCCGACGAGCTCGGTGAGCGCAAGGCGTTGTCGTCAACCAGCGCGGCCTGGGCGACGCTCGGTTCGACCCTCGCCGCGCCGTCGACCTTCGACGGACCGAAGGGCGGTGACATCGGCCTGCGCATGCTCGACGCGCCGCATGCGGCCCGCGTCTCCTACGAGAACGGTGCGACCTACGTGGCCAGCGAGTTCACCGCTGTGCAGTCGTTCCACGGCCCGTCGCTGAAGGAGTCGATCGTCGTGCCCAAGCGACTGGGCACGCGTACGTGGAGCTGGAAGGTCAGCGGCGGCAAGCTGGCCCCCCGCCTGACGGCGAACGGCGCGGTCGACCTCCGCAATGGGCTCTTCATCCCGGCACCCGTCATCACCGACGCGAAGGGCACCAAGCTCAACGCGCCGGCGACCTGGACGCTCGCGGCCGGCGGCGTCGTGAGCATCACGCTCAACGACAGGTCCTACCCCACGCCGTACATCGTCGACCCCGGCGTCGCGCCGACCGTCGCCTTCACCGGCTTCACCGCTGCGTCGGGCAACACCTACATCGATCCCACCTTCTCGCTCACCCGCATCTTCGTGAACACCGCGCAGAGTGGTACGTTCACGGCGAACGCCTCGACGAACGACGCCGACCCGGCCGACATCACGCCCACGCGCGTGTGCTTCCCCGTCTACGGGGCCGGCTGGACCGCCGACGGCGGCTGCGTCGCGGGCAGCAGTGGCACCTCGAATCCGGGCATCCTGGCCACCTACTTCTCGGGCACGAACTTCAACAACTCCACGTACGGTGCCAACACCGCGACCTCGAACCCGAGCGACTGCACGACCAACCCCGCGCCCGTCGGCCCGTTCAGTCGCGTCGAGCCCACGATCGACTCCTACGCGAACTGGGGCAACGTCGCCACCGGCACCGCGTTCGACGACGACACGCCCTACCCCGAGTTGTGCGAGGAGGCGTTCTCAGCGCGCTGGCAGGGCACGATCCGCGCGAACGCCACCGGCGGCCCGGCCTACTACCTCGGCGCCATCGCAGACGACGGCATCCGCGTCTCGATCGACGGCGTGCCGGTGCTGGCGTACTGGGCCGACACGGCTCCGATCTGGCACACCTCGTGCGCCCTCAACTTCGCACCGAACTCGGTGCACTCCATCGTCGTCGAGTACTACGAGAACACCGGCAACAACCGCGCACAGCTGCGTTGGTCATGGACCGGTGGCCCGGGCGCCCCGTCGGGGTCCTACAGCTGCTACAACCCGAACGCGTCGAACATGTACCTGCGAACCGGCACCACGGGTTCGACCGCGTGGGTACCTTCGTTCACGAACCTCACGCCGAACGCTCCCGCGACCACGCCGACCGTGACGTGGCCGGTCGTGCCGGCCGGCGCGACTGCGACGTCACCCGGCCTGCGCATGCCGGCCAACTCCTTCTCGCGAACGTACACGTGGGGACCGGGCGCCACGGCTCCTACCCCGGCGACCCAGAACGTCATCGCCGAGGATGACCCGGCCCCCGACGCGACACCCGGCACCGCGCCGTTCACTGTGATCGCCGACTCTACAGGTCCCGTGGGCGGCACGATCTCCGTCGACAACCCCGCCGGCGGCGGCCTCACCAGTGCCGCCACGGCACGTCTCGACTGGAGCGCAGTGGGCACCACCGACGGTGCGGCCGGCGCGAGCTCGGGCATCGCGGGCACCGGCTCGATCTGGCGCCAGGATACGCCGTTCGACAACGGCAACAACACGTGTGATGCGTTCCCCGCCACCTGGACCTCGGGCAACTCGACGTCAGTGCGCACCGGGCTCACCCCCGCTTCCGCGCAGGCAAACGACACCTCCCTCGCGGGCGGCGTCGTGTCGGGCAAGTGCTACCGCTGGGCCCTCGTCTTCACCGACAACGTCGGCAACGTCGGCACGGTCGTCTCCGAGGTCGTGCGTGTCGATTCGACCGCTCCGACCGGCATCACGCTGGGCTACGCCGAGGTCTCGGGCAACCAGTGGATGTACGCATCGGGTTCGACGATGTTCTACAACCCATCCGCCGGCAACTCGGGCTCCTTCACGCTCGATGCCTCGGCCGGCGACCTCGAATCGGGCGTCGACCGCGTGCAATTCCCGGCGACCAGCTCCGGCTGGAGCCCCAACAGTGCGACCAACATCGTGACCGCGCCGTTCTCGATGACCTACGCGTGGACCTCGGCAACCCCCAGCGTGGGACCGATCACCGCGACGGTGCGCGACGTCGCCGGCAACGCCGGCGCGACCACGCCGTACCAGTTCACCTCCGACACCACGCCGCCCTCGGGGGGATCCGTCACGTACGCCAACAGCGTGTGGAGCTCGACCGCCTACAGCGTCGGCTTCAACGTCGGCACAGACGGGAGTGGGTCGGGTGTCGCCGCTTGGGTGCTGCAGCGCCAGTCGACTCCCCTCTCGGCCTCAGGCATCTGCGACCCGTTCACGAACAGCTGGACGCCCGTCGCCACGAACCCGACCGGCTCCTCCTACGGCGACACGCTCACTGCGAACAACTGCTATCAGTGGCGCATGGTCGTCACCGACAACGTGGGCAACACGCAGACCTACACGAGCACGAACGTGCTGCGCTTCGACGAGACACCGCCGGTGACGAGCTTCTTCGGCATCAGCAACCCGGTCGGCAACGTCTACCGCCAGCCGCTGACCAACAACATCTGGTTCAGCCCGACGGCCTCGGGCAGCTTCACGGTGCAGGTCACGGCGACTGACGGGGTTGGCATGGACCGCGTGACGTTCCCCGCCACGGGCGTCGCCGGTTGGACCGGCCCGACCCCGCCCGACATCACCGCTCCGGCGGGCTCGACCTACACCAGCTCCACCTACTCGTGGAGTGCAGGTGCGAGCGATCCGGCCGTGCTCAATGCCGTGGCCCGTGACACCGCCGGCAACGTCGCGAGCGCCCCGTTCGACATCAGCCTCGACACCACGCCCCCGATGGGTGGCATGGCCGAGCCGTCGACGACGGTCACGAACGCGGTGTCGGTGCCACTGACCCTCACCTCGCCGACGGAGACGCAGTCGGGCGTGCAGGGCTGGTCGATCAACGTGCAGCAGGCACCGTTCACCGGCAACGCGTGTGGCGTGTACGGCGCACCGACGGCCACCGGCCTCTCGGGCACGGGAGCCGTACCGGCCACCGCCACCGCCACCGTCGCGGCGACCGGCTGTTACCGCTACGCGCTCGTCGTGCGCGACAACGTCGGCAACACCAGCACCGGTGCCGCATCGGTGGGCGCTGCCCGCATCGACCTGACCAATCCGGTGCCGACGTTCACCAGCCCGGCCGCCGGCAGCGCGCAGACCGGCACCTTCACGATCACCGGCACGGTGAGCGAGCCCACGACCACCGTCACGGGTGGCAGCGTCACGTTCACCGGCCCGACCTCGGGCACTGCGTGCACCCCGACGATCACCCCCGCCGGCGCCGGCGTGTGGAACTGGAGCTGCGCGTGGACCACGCCGATGACCGACGGCACCTACACGGCGACCGCGACCACCATCGATGCGGTGGGCAACTCGGGCAGCGCCACGCGTACCTTCGTGATCGACAACTCGCCGCCGGTGGCGACGTGGACGTCGTGGACCGAGACCTCGCCGTGGCTCCACGCTTCGTCGACGGCGAACAAGGACCTCCTCTGGTACAACCCCGCAGCGCCTGCCGGCACCACGACGGCGACCGCGACCGTCACCGCGACCGATGCGGGTTCGGGCATGAACCGGGTCGCATTCCCGAACCTCGCCGCGGCAGGATGGGGAGCTGGCGGTAACGTCACGACCGTGGGTGCAGGCAACACCTGGGCCTGGGGCTACACCTTCACGGGCGGTGGCACGATCGGCGACCCGGCCCTGACGAATGCGGTCGCATCAGACAACGCGGGTGCCACGACCGGCGCACCGGCACTCAACTTCCGCATCGAGCCCGACGCGGCGGCTCCGACCGGCGCGACGTTCACGTCGACCCCCACGCTGCAGTCGACCGTCTCCTTCGCGGCGACCGTCAACGTCGGCACCGACGCCGCCTCGGGCGTGGCCGGCTGGCGCCTCGACTACCACTACGCGATGCTGACCAACGGCGTCTGTGGTGCATGGGAGCCGTGGATCACCGGAACCGTGGGCAACGGGTTCGCCGGCAACGCCACCGACAACCAGGTCGTCAACTTCACGATCCGCAACGACGACGCCAACGGCGACGGCGTGCCCGACTACACCGAGAGCCTCTGCTTCCAGACGCAGCTGTTCACGCTCGACTACGTCGGCAACGTCGGTACCGGTCCCTCGTCGGGCGTGCACCGCTTCGACTTCGGTAACCCCACCACGACCCTGACCGTTCCCACCAGCGGCAGCGGAACCGTCGCCATCTCCGGCGTCGCCACCGACGCGATCGCGGCGATCGCCCCGGGCTACGCGATCTCCGGCAGCGGCCTCGACCAGGTGAGCCTGACCTACGTGCTTCCCGACGGCCCGGATGCCGACGCCCTCCCCGACGCCCAGGGAACGATCTGCACGACCACCACCTTCACCGGCGCGTGGACCAGCGCAGCGTGGAACTGCTCCTGGGTCACCAACGCCCTGCCTGACGGCCTCTACACGGTCTCGGCCGTGGCACGCGACAACGCGGGACGCACGAGCGTCATCTCCACCTCCACCATCCTGCTCGACAACCAGGCGCCGGTCGTCGCCTGGCACTCGTGGAACACCAACGGCAGCCCGTATCTCTACGCCCTCGGCTCGGTAGCGTGGGTCAACAACTCGGTTGCGGCCCCGGTCGGCTCGTACGCACTCGACGCCCGCGTCACCGCGTACGACCTCGGCTCGGGCATGAACCGCGTCGACGTCGCGGGCCTCGGTGCCGGCTGGACACCGAGCGGCGCCTCGAGCGCGACCCTCACCGCTCCGACACCCGCGGCGAATGCCTGGACGCGCGCCTTCACCTTCACCAATCCCGCATCGCTCGCCGCGCCCGGTGTGAAGCAGGTCACCGCAGTGGACAACGCCGGCAATTCCGCCCCGGCGAGCTTCGAGATCCGGCTCGACGGCACCGCGCCGACAGGAGGCGCAGCCAGCGTCACGGCGGGTCGCCAGTCCGGCTCGATCGTCGCGGTCGCCATCACGGCCGCCTCCGAGGGCGCATCGGAGTCGGGCCTCAGGGACTGGACCCTTCAGTACGACACCGCGAACCTCTCCAACGACACCTGCGGTGCGTTCGTCAACGTATGGTCCAGCATCTCGACCGGCGTCGGGATCCCGCCTGCCAGCTACAGCCACAACGTAAGCACCCTGGGCAGCCAGTGCTTCCGCTACCGGCTCATATCTACCGACAATGTCGGCAACGTCGCGCCCCCGGTCATCTCCGCGACCCGGCGCGTCGACCTCGTCGCCCCGCTCGTGGCCATCACGAGCCCGGCCAACGGCACCGCCGAGAGCGGCGCCTTCACGATCTCGGGCACGGCAAGCGACGCACATACCGGCATCGACCACGTGAAGCTCGACTGGCTCGGACCGCTCGCGACGAATGGCTCGATCTGCGATCCCGCCATCCTGGCCGGCGCGTCGCCCTCCTGGACCTTCAACTGCAGTTGGTCGACCGGCGCGCTGCCTGACGGCACCTACACCGTGCGGGCCACGTCCTACGACCGCGCCGGCAACGTCAGCGCCACCTCCGACATCTCGGTGCTGCTCGACAACCAGCCCCCGTTCATCGCCTTCTACTCCTTCACGGAGAGCTCGCCCTACACCTACTGGGCAGGGCCCGTCGGCACCAACGACTCACTCTGGTACAACCCCACGGCGCCCAGCGGCACCTACTCGTTCGACGTCAACGTCACGTCGTACGACATGGGCTCGGGCGTGTCGCGCGTCGAGTTCGACGGCGCGGGGGCCGGCTGGACCCCGGGTGGAACGGTCGCGACCGACACCAACGTGTCACCCACGCCGACCGCCAACTCGTTCACCGGCAACTACTCGTTCAACACCGCAGGCGCCGTGGCCGCCCCGCCGACCCTGAAGGCGACGGCGTTCGACCCGGCCAACAACCCCAACGCCACCACGTTCCGCCTCCTGCCCGACACGGCGCAGCCGACCGGCGGTGCCGTCACCTACGCCAACGGCTACGCCGCATCGACCACGGTCCCCGTCGCCTTCGACTACGGCACCGATGGAGCCGGTTCGGGCATCGCCAACTGGCAGCTCTATCGCAGCGACGCGACCCTGTCGGCGGGCACGTGCACCGGATGGGGCGCCCCGTACAGCATCCAGACGATCACCGGTGTGCACACCGGCTCGGGCAGCTTCAGCGACTCGGCTGCCGACCAGTCGTGCGTGAAGTACGAATGGCGCGTCACTGACAATGTCGGCAACGTCGAGACCGTCGTGGGCGCCAACGTCGTGAAGTTCGACCTCGTCCCCCCGACGGGCACCATCACGCTCGCCCCGACCACCAACACGGGTGCACAGCTGCTCGTGAACCCGACCCGGCTCATCGTGAACACGAACGTCGCTGGCTCCTTCACCGCGACCGTCACGGGCTCGGCTGCCTCCGGCGTGCTCGAGACCGACTTCCCGACCATCGCGACGGGCTTCACGGCGGCCAGCACCGTGCCCGGACCCGGTCCGAACTTCGCGAAGGTCTACGCATGGTCTGCCGGTGCGGGCGTCCCCGCCACGGGCCGCAACGCGACCGTGCGCTCCAACAGCCTCGGTACGCTCGCCCTGCCGTTCGAGGTCATCGCCGACTCCGCGGCGCCGACCGGCGGCTCGGTGACCCACGCCTTCGGGTTCACGACCGCGACGACCCTCCCGATCACCTACGCACAAGGCAACGACGCCATCGCCGGCGTCGACACCTGGCAGCTGCAGCGCGAGACCGGCACCCTCGCTGGCGGCGCCTGCACCTGGTCGGGCACGTTCACCAACGCAGGCCCCGCGAGCGGCGCAGGCAGCTTCACCGACACCCTGTCGCAGGCCACCTGCTACCGCTACCGCGTGCAGACCACCGACCGCGTCGGCAATGTCGGCTACACCGCTGTCAGCGCCGCCGCGATGGTCGACCAGACGGCACCGACCAGCGCCTCGGTGGTGCTGACGGCCGGCACCAACCCGGGCGCCCAGTACCTCGCCTCGAGTACGTCGATCTGGATCAATCCCACGGCCGGTGGCTCGTTCACCGCGACCGTGACCGCGACCGACCCCGAGTCGGGCACGGGCGCAGCGACCTTCCCGGCCCTCGGCGCGGGATGGACCACGGGCGCCGGAGCGACGAGCGCCCCGTTCACCTGGGTCACCGGTGCAGCTGCGCCGAGCAGCCCGAGCATCATCGTCGCCAACGGCAGCGGCCTCACGACGTCGATCCCGTTCACGGTGCAGCTCGACGGCGCGGCGCCCACCGGCGGCACCCTCGACCAGCAGTCCGGTTTCGACACCGATTTCTCGGTCGACCTCAGCTACTCCGTCGGAGCCGACGCCGGCAGCGGCGTCGCCTCGTGGCGCATCGAGCGCCACAGCGCGGCCTACAGTTCGGTCACGAGCTCCTGTGGCGCCTGGGGCCCCTGGGGTACGTACCCGCTGCCGACCGGCCATCCGACGAGCCCCTACATCGACCTCGCCGTCACCCAGCCCACCTGCTACCAGTACCGCCTCGTGGAACTCGACCGCGTCGGCAACCAGGGCATCACCGCCGACGGCGACACGGTGGTCGTCATCGACGACGTCTTCCCGCCTGCCGCGTTCAACCTCGTCCTGCCGACCAACCCGGTGCTGCCGGCGATCACGACCGCAGCCGCAGCCCCGGCGTGCGGCGGCGTGCCCACCTACACGAGCGCGACCCCGGCGTACGACTGGACCGACTCCTCCGACGCCCAGTCGGGACTCGACGGCTACGACGTCGTCGTCGACGCCGGCGCACCGAGCCACGTGCTCGCGCCGACCAGCACGCTGACCGCGGGTACCGCGCTCGCCGACGGTGTGCACTCGCTGGGAGTGCGCGCCCTCGACAACCAGGGCAACTTCACCAACGCCGGACCGGCCTACCCGTCCGCGTTCCGCGTCGACACGACGGCTCCGACCGCCCTCGCCACGTCGCCGGCCAACGGCAGCTTCACCATCGACACCACCCCGACCTTCGCGTGGAGCGCGACCGACACGAACTGCGTCGCTCGCGTCGAGGTCTACGTCGACAACATGGTGACCCCGGTTGCCGTGGCGAGCGGGAGCGAATCCAGCTGGACGCCGTCCACCGCGCTGTCGGAGGGTGCACACACCTGGAAGATCGTGGCGATCGACTCGGCCAACCGCACGACCTCCAGCACGACCCTGGGCTTCGGCGTCGACACGACAGCACCGGCCGCCTTCGCGATGACCAGCCCCACGGGCGGCGAGACCGTGCGCGGTTTCATCAACGTCACCTGGACCGCCTCCAGCGACGCGGGCAGCGGCCTGGGCGCCCTCACCGCCTACGAGGTCTGGGTCGACGGCACGCTCCGCGCCACCGTCGGCTCGGCGTTCACCACCGCGAACATCCCCGGCATCACGAACGGCGTGCACGCGGTCTTCGTGCGAGCCGTCGACCTCGTCGGCAACTCGAGGAGCACCGCCTCCGCGACCTTCACGGGCTACGGCGTGATTCCCGCCCCGACGCTCATCGCTCCGGCAGCGAACGCCAAGCTCAACACGGTGCCGACGCTCAGCTGGACCTGGCCCAGCGACGGCGGCCCGGCCCCGACGACCTACGACGTGCTCGTGGACGGTCTCCCCGTGGGCACCACCACGCACCCGACGACGACCCTCGCGATCGCCGATCCGGGCGATGGCAACCACACGTGGCAGGTCCGCCAGAACGACCCCTACACGGGCGTCACGCTGAGCGCGACCCGCACCTTCCTGCTCGATCGCACGGCTCCGACCAACGCCGGACCGCTGACCCGCGTCGCCACGACCGTCTCCTGGCCCGCCGCCGCCGATCCCGCCGCGCCGGTCGCCAGCGGCGTCGCGACGATCGAGTTCTGGATCAACGACGGTTCCGGCGCCGTGCTCGCCGCGACGCTCCTGCCGGGTGCGACCTCGTACAACTACGGCACGCGGCCCGACGGCGTCTACACGATGTACGTCCGGGCGATCGATGCCGCCGGCAACGCGACCAACTCGCCGTCGCTCGTCGTGACGAACGACTCCGCGCCGCCGCTCGCCTTCAACCTCAATGCGCCCGCCGCGCTCCCGGCCCTGCCGGCGATCACGGATGGCACGTCGAGCCCGACCTGCGAATCCGCCCCGACCTACGTGACGGCCACCCCAACCCTCAGCTGGCAGGCCTCGACCGACGCGACGAGCGGACTCGCCGGCTACGACGTCTACATCGATGGCATCAAGGCGAACGGGGCACTCCTGACGACCACGAGCTTCCCGGTCACCCCGGCCATCAGCGGTGGCGCTCACACCTGGTACGTGGTGGCCAGCGACAACTTCGGCTTGACCCGCACGTCGTCGCCCGCCTCCTACGCCGTGCGCGTCGACGGCGCATCGCCGACGATCGGCAGCCAGAGCCCCGCCAACGCGAGCTACACCGCCGACACCACGCCGACTCTCAGCTGGTCGGCCAGTGACGACAATTGCGTGGCACGCGTCGAGGTCACCCTGGACGGTTCGGTGGTCGCGACCACGACGGGCTACACCACCAGCTACACGCCGGCTGCACCGCTGGCCGAGGGCTCGCACACCTGGTCACTGCGCCTGTTCGACACGGCCGGCAACATCACGTCGGCGGCCGCACGCACGGTCATCATCGACACGATCGCCCCGGCGGCCGTCACGGCCATCACCCCCGCGAACGCCTCGACCACGCCCGAGGGCTACCTGACCTTCACGTGGAGCGCGGGCACCGACGCCGGCTCGGGTGTCAGTCGCTACGACCTCTACGTCGACGGCACGCTGCGCGCCACGAACCTCTCGACCACCACGAACGGCACGTTCGCCATCCACGCCGGCGCACACAACTGGATGGTCCGCGCCTACGACGCGGTCGGCAACGGTGCCAACTTCAGCTTCACCTACACCGCGAGCGTCGTGGTCGACACCACGGCTCCCGACGCGTTCAACCTGCTCACGCCGACCGACAACGCCGCGATCACCAGCGGCACCTCCCTCACGTGGGCCCCGTCCTTCGACTTCAACGGCATCACCAACTACCGCGTGCTCATCGACGGCGCCCTCGCCGGCACCGTCGCGGGCAACGTGACGACGTTCACGCCGACCGTCGGCGCCGGCACCGCGATCTGCTCGGTCGACTTCGATCCGGCCGTCGGCGCGGGCTGCATCAGCTCCCCCACCTACACCCAGGGCTACGTGACGGGCAGCACCACCTCCACCAATCCCGCGTTCTACCCTGCCTCGGCAGCAGCCTCGTGGGGCACGGCCGCACAGCCCGGGTACTCCGCGTCGGGCAACAGCTTCGGCGTGGGTGACACCACCGCGGGCACCGGCTGGAACGGCGATCGCCAGTGGACCGCCGCCGAATACGGCGCATCGATCCCCGCCGGTGGCGCCGACGTGCGCTTCGAGCACCGCTACGACACACAGAAGATCGGCTCCAACGCCTACGACGGCGGCGCCATCGAGATCATGGTCGACACGGCCGGTGACGGCTTCGCCAACGACACCTGGGCGACCACCTGCAACGTCGGCAGCCGCGCGCTCTACGGTGCGTCGATGACCTGCACCTACGACATCGTCGAACCCGACGCTGGTGGCTTCAACGCCGTGCTCGGCGGCCCCGCCGCGAACAACTCGCTCGCCTATCAGGCCACCTTCTCCGGCAACCCCGGCGCGGTCGTGCAGACCAAGGTGCACCTCTCCACCTTCGCCGGCAAGAACGTGCGCTTCCGCTTCAAGCTCGGCGGCGACTCGTGCTACGTCGGCCAGCCGGTCGCGCGTGACAAGTACTGCCCGACGCCGCTCAAGAAGTCGGTCTGGCAGATCGACAACCTCACGCTCGCCAACCCGGCGCTGCTCCCGGGAGCCCATACGTGGAAGGTGCAGGCGGTCGATCCCGCCGGCAACCTGACGAACTCCAGCCAGACCTGGACGTTCAACCTCTCCTAGGCCGGTGGGGAGCCGTGCGCGCAGCGCGGGCCCGTGGCCACGAGTTGGCCGGAACCTCGAGGCCCCATCCCACGAGACTCAGGGGATCGGACTCCGTGGCGTGCGCTGCGAACCGGTCGACGGAGCGCGCTCGTTGGGGAACGAGGCGCAAGGGACACCGCCGGGGGAACGCACATGGGTGACATCGGAGCAATCTCGAGCGTGGCTGCGGCCGCGGTACGGGTCACGTCGAAGGAGACGGGCGCGGTGCCGTCACTGCTGCACGCAGGGGAGCCGACAGGGCACGGCCCCGTCGTGATCGTCGGGCTCAACGCGGCGCCACCCAAGACCACGCAGTCCCTCATCCGCGAGCTCACGGAGCTGGGCCTGAAGCCCGGACAGGATGTCATCTCCACTCGCTACTCCGACCTCCGTGTGGGCCGTGACGGCGGGTTCGTGCGACTGGCCGGTCAGGCAGACACGCTCGCCGGCCTCGGCGCGGACGCCACGTTCCTCTTCCGCGGCGGCGGCAACCTCGCCCCCGCCCAGTTCCGCAAGATCGGCGCGATCCAGTCGGTCGAAGGCGCCACCGTGCTGAGTGACCTCTCGTTCATCGAACGTGCCGGGAGCAAGGCGATCACGAACGACCGGCTCGCGGCAGCGGCGCTCCCGCTCCCCAGGACGATTTCCGTGCAGGGAGCGAAGCAGGCAATCGCCGGGCTCCACGAGATCCAGGGCGCAGGTAGCGGCGATGTGGTGCTCAAGAAGGTGAACTCGCTGGGCGGGCAGGACGTGCACTTCGTCAAGACAGAGGCCGAGGTGCGCGCAGTGATCGATGCCGAGCCGGAGGCCGGATTCGTCGTCCAGGAGTACCTGCCTGCCGCGCGCGACCAGGACATCCGGGTGCACATGGTCTGGAACCATGACACGGGCCTTCACGAGGTCGAGCACTCCTACGTGCGCAATCGCGCGCCCGGCGCGAAGACCCCCAACCTCGCCAACGGTGGATTCCCGACCAAGTACGTGCCCTCGCCCTGGGAACAGGTGCAGGCGCAGCGTGCCGCGGCCGTGCTCACCGAGGGCAGTGCGCAACCGCCGCTGCACGTCGGGCTCGATTTCTTCCCGCGGGAGCCGATCACCACGGCCACGGTGAAGCGCAACGAGGAGCTGCAGGAGCTGTCGAGGTCAGGAGCGGCGGGTCGAGCCGCGGCGTTGGCGGCCGACGCCCACAACGTCGTCATCGGAGAAGCTGCGTCGAGTGCTGGTACCAAGGGCACCGAACTCCTGCTCGGTGAGGGCGTGAACCCGGTGACCGCACGCATGGCCGACGAGATCGTGCACGTTCGCACGCATGGCCCGACGCAGCTCCAACCGGGCGAGATGGCGCAGCGATCACGCGACATGGACCCTGACGCGCTTCTGCCCGGCGCCTGACACGTGGGCGTACTGCCCTCCATCGGCACCCGCCTGGGCGGCGAGTGGGGCCAGTTCCTCAAGCGCGCGGCCTACGGCGACGGCACCTTCGGCGAGACGCTCGCGCACCAGGTGCGCTTCCGCACGACCAAGGCCGTCGGCGCGACGATCGACGACATCCGTCCCGACAGCGCGGCTGCCCAGCAGCTGTGGACCGACCCGAAGACCGCGCCGGGCATGCGCCGGTTCGCCGAGGGCATGCTGCAGCTCGTCGACGAGGTCAGCGGTGGCGATGCGCCGTTCCGTGGCTTCACGCTGAGCACGAGTGACGCCGGCTACGTCGCGAACCGCGCCGTGCATGCATTCCGCGGCGGTCCCGCGAGCGAGGCCCGCTACGCGGCGGCGCTGCTCCAGGCCGAGCAGCACACGGAGGCGACCGCCGCCGTGCGCAAGGGCGCGTGGCTGCATCTGGACCCCGATCGCTCGGCCGGCATGCTGCACATGCTGCGTCACCCGGGCGCCACGCTGGGCGACCTCGACCCCGTGCTCCGGACGAAGCTCGGCCGCGGCATCAAGACGACCATCCACGAGATCAACCACATCGGGTCACCGTTGGCTCCCGCTGGCCCGGCGTTCGACTGGCTCGCGGAGGGCAAGGCGGAGACGCTGGCGCGCTGGCCCCAGCGCGTGAAGGCGGCCGGCGCGAAGCTCGGACTGCCGGCGCCGTCGGGCGTCGGAGCGTGGTTCGACCGGCAGCAGGCGCCGTACCAGGGACAGGTCGACACGGTGCGCGCGCTGCTGCAGCTGTCAGGCATCGACCATCGACGGCCGGGCGCGTTCTTCCGGGCCGAGAGCATGCTCAACACGCACACCGAAGCCGACCTGCCGGGCGTGTTCGCCGCGCGCATCGCACGCCGCAACGCACCTCCCGGACCCGCGCGGCAGACGATCTTCGATCGCGTGGAGGCGCTCGTGGCGACCGGGGTCTCCAGCGACGGCACCCATGCCGACCCGGCGAAGGTGCAGGCCCTCGCGGGCGAACTCGGCCTGCGATGATGCCGGCATGAAGCGTCCGCCTCGCATCCCCACCTGGGTGATCGCCGTGTTCTCCGCCCTCGTGCTCGGGGGAGCCGTGGCGCTGTTCGTGGCCGGCGGCTCGAAGGATGTGCCTCGCACGAAGACCGAGGCGAGTGACACCAGCAGCGCCGACGATTCGCAGCTCGTCCTCCCGAAGGACGACGGCGAGGAGTCGAGCGACGCCCGCCGCCGTGGCGAGGCCGGGCGCGCGCGCATCGACACACCCGAGACCGACGACCAGTCGGATGCCGCCGATGCAGCGTCGACGGCGCTCGCTCCCCTGCGTGGCAGGAAGATCACGCTCGTCGCCGCCGACGCCCTGACCCCGGCCGTACGCACGCCGAAGGCCACGACCAAGGTCGGCACGGTGGCGGTTCCCTGTGCCCCGCTGACGACCAGCACGGCGGCGCGCACCGAGGAGCGTGCCGTACTCGACGTGCTCACCTCGCAGCTGCGCGGTGCGGGCGCGGTCGTCACCCGTCTCGACGACTCGAGCGGCGTGGCGCCGTGCGGACCCGCACGAGCCGCCCAGTTCGAGCGCGCCGACGTGACAGTGGTGGTCGCCAGTGCGAGCACGCCCAGCGCCCGGGTCGGTGTCGCTGCAGCGCGAGCGGCCGGCAAGCTCACGCCGGCAGACATCGCCGCCTCGACCAAGCTCGTCGGTTCGCTCGTGGGCACGACGGGCCTCCCGGCCCTCCCGAAGTCCGAAGGTCCACTGCTGCGGCTGCTCGCATCGTTCGCGGTCGTCGACCTGCCCAAGGGCGGAACGACCGCGTGGATCGTGCTGCCTGCTGCGAGCGACGAGGGCGACACGTCGCGCCGACTAGCGGCGGCGCTCGCCGGGTTCGTGGCGGCCAGCGCGCTCCCAGACGCGCCGAGCACTGCGCCGTCGCCCAAGGCTTCGACCGCGCCCCAGCCGAAGACGACCACTCCGCCGGCCGCGGGGGCACCCTCGAGCACGACCCCCACGACCACCACACCAGCCGAGGGCACCGGCGGTACGGACGCCAGCTCCGACGACTGACACCCGAGCTCAGGCGCTCAGCGCGCTGCGGCCGGAGTCGTCGTCAGTGCTTGCACGGCCTGCATCGGGCCAGACGGCGAGCACGATCGTCAGGCGCGCACCGCCGCCGTCGCCGCCGTTCGCCACGGCGAGTGAGCCACCCATCGCCTCGACGAGTCGACGCGCCGTGTAGAGGCCCATGCCCGCGCCACCGACGTCGGTACGCATGTCGGGGTCGATGCGGAAGAACGGCTCGAACACCGCGTCGTGGGATTCAGCGGGGATGCCGGCCCCGCAGTCGCTCACCTCGATGTGGACGCGCTGGTCCACCACGCGGGTCGCGACGCGCACGGGTGCCTGGCCGTACTTCACGGCGTTGTCGAGGAGTGAACCGATCACGCGCACGAGGGCGCGGCGGTCGGCCCGAGCGTCGGCCGCGTCGTCGATGCCACTGACGTCGACGTCGAGCACGTCGGCCGACTGCATCGCTTCGGCGACCACGTCGGGCAGCGGCACGCGGCCGATGCTCACCGCCAGCTTGTCGCGCGCGAGGAGCGAACTCTCGAACAGGGAGTCGACGACGGTATCGAGACGCTCCGCCTCGTCGAGCACCTGGGCAAGGGCCATGCGGCGCACCTCGGGCGTGAGCTCCAGCGAATCGTCGGCGAGGGTCGCGGCGAACCCGAGGATCGAGGTGAGCGGGGTGCGCAGCTCGTGCGCGGCCGTCACGAGGAAGTTCTTGCGTGCCTGTTCGATGGAGAGCGCAGGGGTCGCGTCGCGGAACACCTGGAGCACGCCGCCGTCGGCCATGCGGCGCACGAAGAGCTCAACGACCACCGAGCGGGTGCCATCGCCGATCGGGAGCAGCACGCGCCGACGGCCCGGGGCCTGCTCGAGACGGAGGGCGTCGACGGTGGCTGCGGCGGCACCGGGAGTGGTCGTCGGATCCGCGTGGGCCAGCGTGGTGGCGGCAGCGTTCCAGGTGCTGATCTCGCCGTCGACGGTCCAGGCGCACACCCCGTCCTCGATACCCTCGAGCGTGCGATCGAGCTGGTCGACGCTGTGCTCGAGCGCGCCGATCCGCGCCTGCAGTTCGGAGGCGAGCTCGTTGAGGCTTCCGGCCACGCGCGCGCCGGCGTCTGCGCCGACCACCGGCAGGCGGGTTCCGAAGTCGCCACCGGCCATGCGTTCGGCCGATACCGCGACCGTGCGCAGCATGCGGTTCATCACCAGTGCGATGGCGACGGCGCAGAGCAGGCCGGCTGCGAGCAGCAGGGCGAGCGCCGCGCGCAGCTCCCCGCCCCGCGCACGGAGGATCATCTCGATCGGGCTCCCGACGACGGTGGCCCGCACCTCGAGCGCGCGCGCGGCGTCGATCGGCGCCACCACCCAACGGCTGTCGTCGTCGCGCTCCGGACGAGCGTCGACCGTCTCGAGCTGGAGCCGCACGTCGGTGTCGTCGGCCGTGGCGCGGAGGATGCGGTCGTCACCACCTACCTCGCGCACGGCCACGCCGATCGTGCGCGATCCCTGGTCGAGGAGCAGGTAGGTCGCCGTCGCGCCGTCCTCGGTGCGCTGCGGGGTCGCGTCGCGGAGCTCCACGACCACGTCGTCTCCGGACTCGCCGGTGATGGCGCCCCACCGTTCGCGGACGTCGTCGCGGATCGCACCTGCGCGGCCTGCGACGACGTCCGCGCGGAGCTGCCGCTGGTCGACGCTCGCGAGCGCGAAGGCCAGGTCGGCGCGTCGCGACTGGAGACGAGCCGCCCCGAGCGCGGCCGCGTGCTGGAGCTCGGTGTCGACCTGACGCGTGGAGATGCGTTGCGGCACTGCCAGGAGGATGGCGAGGCCGACCAGGAACGGCAGCAGGGCACTCACGACGCCGACCAGGGCGAGGCGGGTCGTCAATCCGGGCCGGAAGCGATGCCGCATCAGCAGGTCATCCGCCGCCGAGGAGTCCCACGCTGATGCCACCCAGGGTGACCTGCACGCCGCCGCCGGCGGCGGTTCCGATCGCGAGGGGCGAGGCCGGTGCCGCACCAGCGGCAGTCGGCGCGGCGCTCACCGAGAGCACGGACGTGCCACCGAGGTTCACCCCGGCGCCGACACCTGCGCTCGGATCGATCGTGACGCCGACGTTCGCATCTCCGACTCCGGCCTCGGCCGCGGCGCCATTTCCGGCGGCGATGCCGGCACCTG
The DNA here is from genome assembly GCA_025964405.1 of Thermoleophilia bacterium. Classification (GTDB taxonomy): domain Bacteria; phylum Actinomycetota; class Thermoleophilia; order Gaiellales; family SKUG01; genus JAGQUL01. Next base: position 18,901 of record JAOPYW010000196.1, read on the forward strand.
CGCCGCCGGTGGCGGGCGCCGGGGTCGCCGGCACGTGCACCGGCGCAGTCGCGCCGCCCGTGCCGGTC
>JAOPYW010000219.1 GCA_025964405.1 Thermoleophilia bacterium
TGACCCACGGGTGCATGCCTGGGGCGGGAATCGAACCCGCACGCCCGAAGGCAGGCGATTTTAAGTCGCCGGCGTCTACCAGTTCCGCCACCCAGGCGTGATGCCTCCACCCTAGCGATCGCAGCACTCGCACCGAGGCGGATCGTCGCCGCGCGAGCGCAGGCAGCAGCTTTCGGTAGGTTTACTCGGCGATCGGCTAATACAGGATCATTCGCTTACCTATCATTCACGGGGTCTGAGGGGCACCGTCCCGTGCAGGTACCGCACCCCCCGGCGGTTGGGCCCGGACCTTCATGGTCGGGCCCGTTTGAATCAGGACGCAACCCCGTCGGCTCGACGACGGTCAGCACGACAGCCTGCGACCGGCCCGACGTGCCCGCAGGCCTCCCGAGATCCACGCCGGAACACGCGAGAGAAGCCTCGGGATGCCGCCGCGGGCCGTGGCGCGCAGCGCCACGGATCTGCGCGGTCAAGTCACCGCCGTCGCCACGCACGAGGTCACCATGGCCGACCAGCAGCATCGTCGGGCGATGCGACAGCTCCGACAGGCCCGACCTTCGGATGCCGAACCGGAGCGCAGGATGGATCCCGAGCGGCGCACCGGTTCCGAGCGTGCAGTAGTCGGTCGTGCCGACCGCCTCGGCAACGACGAGGACTCCCGCCGCCTCCCACCACAGCGCGTGTTCGAGCCACGCGCCATCGCGCTCCACCACCGGGAAGAAACGAAAGGGACATCCCTCCACGCGCTGCGTCAGCGCATGCGCCCCGCGCGGCCGCTGATGCCCGGTGCGCCACCGCCCGGGCGGGACGAGGAGCGGCGCGTCGTGGCGCCGGGCGACATCGGGCGCATCCCGAACGTGCCGATCGAGCAGCACGATGACCCCGACCACCGGGCCGCCCAGCTCCTTGAGCACGCCGTCGAGCCCCCTGCCGTCGAACGGGTCGACGAGCCATACCCCTCCGTCGTCGTCGACGAGGGCGTGGGAGCGAAGTCGAGCAGCCCCTCCCCGGCGCGCGCCCAGGACAGGCCACGCTCGAACCGTTCGGTGATCACGATGGAGGACGTCATCCGGAGGTCGTGCCCGCACCGACTGCGAGCACACCCCGGCCCGTGCTCCAGCGCCATGCACGTGCGCCGCCCCAGCAAGACGCGCTCGCACGGGCGCGCTCCCGCGCGCACGCGAGCGCGCACCCGCCCGCGCGAGGGGGCCACGGAGTGGCCGCTTACGGCCAAGTGACCAACAAGTGGCATGAAACTGGAAGAAGGCGGACAGGCTACCGAGATTGGATGGGAGATCTACCGCCTGGGGAGGACGGAAGACACAATGCAGATCAACGCACTTACCGGTTCAGTGACCGGCAGCACCGCAGCAGCACCTCGTGATGACGCCCCGACGCCGCCGGCAACTCCGGCCGTCTCGCGCAGCACGTACGACGCGAAGAACAGCACGTCGCCCAAGGGTGGGTTCGGTGACCTTGCACGCAAGGATGACCAGGCCGCAACCGGCGACAAGGCGATCGACGCCGCCCACGACAACGCGGGCATCGTCGTCGACTTCTACAAGGAAGTCCTCGGTCGCAACTCGATCGACGGCAAGGGGATGCAGATCAAGTCGGTCGTCCACTACGGCAAGGCGTACAACAACGCCTACTGGGACGGCTCGAAGATGACGTACGGCGACGGTGACGGCAAGTTCTTCATCCCGCTGTCGCTCGGCCTCGACGTGGTCGGTCACGAGATGACCCACGGCGTCACGGAGCACACGTCGGGCCTCGCCTACCGCGGCCAGTCGGGTGCGCTCAACGAGAGCTGGAGCGACGTCTTCGGCGAGCTCATCGAGCAGTGGTCGGAGAACAAGGGCGGATGGGGAACCCTCCAGGCCGCCACGGGAGCTGACTGGCTCATCGGTGAGGACGTCATGACGCCCGGCATCGCTGGCGACGCGCTCCGCAGCATGAAGGCCCCGGGTACCGCCTACAGCGGCGACACCCAGCCCGCCGACATGGCGCACTACAAGAACACGTCGTCCGACAACGGTGGCGTGCACACGAACTCCGGCATCCCGAACAAGGCTGCCTACGAGGCCGGCATCAAGATCGGCAGCGACAAGCTCGCCAAGATCTGGTACGCCGCGAACACGACGTTCCTCAAGTCGAACGCCACGTTCGCGGATGCCGCCGCAGCGACGATCGCAGCAGCCGTACAGCTGTACGGTGAGGGCGACGTCTCGGCCGCAGTGTCTGACGCATGGAAGGGTGTCGGCGTCATCGCCGGCGCCAAGCCGAGCCCGATGGCACCGCATGATCCCTACGTCGCCGGCGCCAGCGCGCGCCCGGCGGAGGGCTCGATGTTCCCGAGCGACTACAAGGGCACCTTCGCGGGCCTGCTCGGCTAGTACCACACGCACACGACATGCATGAGGGGGCGGAACGCGACATGCGTTCCGCCCCCTCAGTCGTTTCCGGGCCGATGTCGGGGAGCGGTGCGCTGCCCCCCGAGCGGGCTCCTAGACCCGGACGTGGTCGGAGATGCGGCGCTCCTCGACCTCGGCTGCGACCTCCGCCACCAGCGCCTCGATCGACACCGTGGGCCGTTCATCGTTGCCGCGGCGATTGACCGTGACGGTGCGGGCCTCGGCCTCGCCGTCGCCGACGACGAGCACGATCGGGGTGCGCTGCATGCCGGCGTCGCGGATCTTGCGCCCGACGCTCTCGGTGCGGAAGTCGACCTCGGCACGGATGCGACGTGCGCGGAGCGCCTGGGCCACCTCGTGTGCGTAGTCGCCGTGGCGGTCGGCGACGGGCAGTACGCGTACCTGCTCCGGTGCGAGCCACAACGGGAATTCGCCGCCGTAATGCTCGAGCAGGATGCCGATGAACCGCTCCATCGAGCCCAGGAGCGCGCGGTGGATCATCACCAGCTGGTGCTCCTCGTTGTCCTCGCCGGTGTAGGTGAGGTCGAAGCGCTCCTTGCTCGGCATGTTGTAGTCGAGCTGGATGGTGCCGCACTGCCAGGAGCGTCCCATGGAGTCGCGCACGTGGAAGTCGATCTTCGGACCGTAGAAGGCCCCGTCGCCGGGGTTCACGGTATAGGGCAGTTCGTTGCGCACCAGCGCCTCGGCCAGGGCCGCCTCCGCGGTATCCCAGAGCGCGTCGTCGCCGATCTTCTTGTCAGGACGCGTCGACAGCTCCATCGTGTAGTCGTCGAACCCGAAGAGCGCCATCAGGTCGCGCACGAAGGAGAGCACGTCGCTCACCTCGTCGAGCACCTGCTCCGGCGCGCAGAAGATGTGGGCGTCATCCTGGGTGATGTGGCGCACGCGCATGAGACCGTGCAGCACGCCGCTGGCCTCGTAGCGGTGCACGAGGCCCTGCTCGTTCATCCGCACGGGCAGGTCGCGGTAGCTGAGCTTGCGGGTCTTGATGATGGTCGCGTGCGCGGGGCAGTTCATCGGCTTCATGCCGAACTGGTGCCCCTCCTCGTCGGGCGCGGTCAGGAACATGTTCTCGCGGTAGGTATCCCAGTGCCCCGACTTCTTGTAGAGCTCCGGGCGGTAGAGGATCGGCGTCTTGACCTCACCGTAGCCACGGTTGACGTGCTGCTCGCGCCACATCTCGGTGATCGCGTTGAAGATGTTCATGCCCCGGTGGTGCCAGAACGGCGAGCCCGGGCTGATCGGGTCGAAACTGAACAGGTCGAGCTTCGTGCCGAGCAGGCGGTGGTCGTTGAGCTTGGCCCGCTCGAGGTTCTCGAGGTAGGTCGCGAGGTCCTCCTTCGAGAAGAACGCGGTGCCGTAGATGCGGGTGAGCTGCTCGCGGTCGGAGTCGCCGCGCCAGTAGGCACCGGCGGTGGAGGTCAGCTTGACCGCCTTCATCGGCTTGGCATCCTGGATGTGCGGTCCGCGGCAGAGGTCGACGAACTCGCCCTGTCGGTAGAGCGTGATGCGCTCGCCCTCGGGCAGCGCCTCGATCAGTTCGACCTTGTACTGCTCGCCCTGCTCGCGGAACCGCTCGAGCGCCTCGTCGCGCGAGACCTCCCAACGATCCCAGGTGCGGCCCTGCTTCACGAGCGACTTGATGTCCTTCTCGAGCTCGGCGAGGGATTCCTCGTTGATGACCACGCCCTCGGGGAAGTCGAAGTCGTAGTAGAAACCGTTCTCGATCGCGGGACCGATCGACACCTTGGTGCCCGGGTAGCGAGCCACCACGGCCTCGGCCAGCAGGTGTGCGGCGCTGTGGCGCAGCACCGGCAGTGCGTCGGCGTCGCGCGAGGTGATGATGCGCACGGTGTCGCCGTCGTTCAGTGCCTCGCGCAGGTCCTGCGTGGGGCCCTCGTTCACCTGGATCGCGATCGCCGCGCGCGCGAGGCCCTCCCCGATCGATCGCGCGAGGTCGTACCCGGTCGCCCCGGTGTCGAGTTCGCGCTGCGAACCGTCGGGGAGCGTGATGGCGATGAGGGCGGCACTGGCTTCGGTCATGCGACAGAGCATACCCGTGCACGCAGGTCGTCCACGCGGGTGCAGGCGCTGACGCACGCGCGCGGCGCGGGTCGGGCCACCGGGAATCAGGCAGCGACGGCCGCGCCGGCATGCAGCTGGCGCACGGTGTCGGCGAGGAGCTCGACGAGCGCTTCCATCAGCGTGGCGTCCATGAGGTGCTCATCGACCGAGAGGTTCAGCTGGCTGATCTGGCGCACGTCGCCCAGGTCGGCACCGAGCAGTCGCTCCATGCCCTGGCACAGCTCCGCCCGCACGGTCCACGTCGGATCGAGCACGCCGACACCTTCGAACGCGAGCACGATCGATCCGTCGACACGCGCCGTCACCACGGTCGCCACGCCATCCGGGGTGGTCACCCCGGCGTGCAGCACGGGCTGGTCGTCGACCTGCTCGTAGCTGACGTCGTCGAAGGCCTCGGCGCACGCGGTCTGCAGCTGCCCGAGCAGTGCTGCCGTCGCGTC